>DOWN01000337.1 GCA_003519545.1 Bacteroidota bacterium | reverse complement strand
GTATTATGGTTTACTATTATATAAAGGATCACAATTTGAAAATGCTATATATATAAAAATTGGAGATTGAACTCAATTTTTGATTCCAAAAATTATTTGTTGTATTTGAATTACATTTAAAATCCCGTCTTTTTATATTTATAGTTAACTTATATTATTTGTCAAAGAAGAAAATTGCGGTTATTGGACCTGCTTATCCTTACAGGGGTGGCAATGCTTTATTCGTTTCCTATTTATTTGATGTTCTCAAGTCCGATTTCGATGTAAAAATTTTTAATTATAAATTACTCTATCCTTCTATACTTTTTCCAGGAACTACGCAACAGGATAAAAGTAATTATGTAATTAAAAAAGCGGACAGTGAAAGAATTATAAATTCCATAAATCCTTTTAACTGGTTTAAATCCGCTAAAAAAATTGATGAATTCAATCCTGATTTGATTATCTTTGACTGGTGGAATCCTTTTTTTGGACCTTCACATTTTGTAATTTCTAATAACCTTAAAAAAAAATATAAAAATAAAATTTTATTCATAACTGAAAATGTAATTTCCCACGAAGGGAGATTTGTTGATAAATTTTTAACTAAACTCGGAATTAAAAATGCCGATAAATTTTTAGTCTTATCAGATACGGTTGAAAAATCTTTAAAAGAATATTCAGGTAATAAAAAAATTTATAAATCATCTCTTCCTGTTTATGACTGTTATAATACCGGAGATATTGAAGATATAACTAAATTAAAATCCGAACTCGGTTTTTCACAAAGCGACCGTATAATTTTATTTTTTGGATATGTTAGAAAATATAAAGGGCTTAATATTCTTCTTGATGCGATGCCTGAATTGATTAAGTATGATAAAAATATCAAGTTATTGATTGTCGGGGAGTTTTATGATAACGCTGATAAATATTACAAACAGATTGACGATTTGAAAATTAATGATAATGTTAAAGTCATTCAGAAATTTGTACCAAATGAAGATGTCGGTATTTATTATAATGTTTCAGAACTTGTCGTTTTACCTTATCTTGAAGCAACTCAAAGCGGGGTGCTGAATATTGCTTATGGATTTAATAAACCTGTTGTAGTAACTGATGTCGGCGGATTATCAGAAGATGTTGATGAAGGAAAAACAGGATTTGTCGTTAAATCAGGAGACGTAAAATCTTTGGTTGAAGGTATAATAAAATATTTCAAATCATTTGATTCAGTTAACTTTAAAGATAACATTAGTTTGAAAGTAAAAGATAATGAGTTTAACAAATTACCTGTGCTTATGAAGGAAATTTTAAATTGAGTATGCCAAATTTAAAATCCGATTGCATCCATTTTCCCGGTGACAGACCTTGCGAACCTCATAAAAAAACAGGAATAATCTGTGATGATTGTAATTTATACAAACCTGTTAAAAATAAAATATTAATTATTAAACTTGATGCTATCGGAGATGTATTAAGGACTACGTCAATACTTCCATCGCTCCACTCTCAATTTCCTAATGCATATATCTCCTGGCTGACAAAAGAAAACGCAAAAGATTTATTTAAGAATAATACGCTTGTAAATGAAATTCTCATTTATGAAAAACCTTTCACAATATATTATCTTAATTCAGTTAAATTTGATTTAGTAATAAATTTAGATCCATCTCCTGTCAGTTCAGCAATTGCAAGTTCAGCAAACTCGAATAAAAAAATCGGTTTTGGAATGAACGAACTCGGTAAAGTTCAACCGTTCAATGCTGAAGCAGAAGAATGGTTCAAAATGGGTGCATTTGATTTTTTAAAAAAACAAAATACAAAAACTTATCAGCAGATTATTCACGAAATTTGTTCTCTCAAATATGACAAGTCTGAAATAATAATAAATACAAATGCTGATGAGGCAGGATTTGCAAAAAAATTTTTTGAAAGAAATGATCTCGGCAGATTTGATTTTTTAATCGGGGTAAATCCCGGAGCAAGTGACAGATGGGAATACAAAAAATGGCGACGTGAAGGGTATATTGAACTCTTTGAAAAAATCAACAGTGAATTTAATTGCGGAATTTTGCTATACGGTGGTAATGAAGAATCAGATTTGTTAAATGAATTATCCTCAGTTAATAAAAATATAATCAATACAGGCAGTAATAATTCATTAAGAGAATTTATATCTCTTATGACACTCCCCGATATTTTTATTACGGGTGATACTCTTGCGTTACATATTGCCACTGCTTTAAAAAAAGAAATTCTGTGTTTATTCGGTCCAACTTCTTTCAATGAAATTGAAGATTACGGAATTATAGATAAAATTTATCCCGATATGGATTGCCTTGTTTGTTACAAGATGAAATGCGATTTCAAACCTAACTGTATGGAAATGATAACTTCAGATATGGTTTATTCAAGACTTAAAAATAAAATCAAAAAATTAAATAAATGAAATACGATCCGGTAAAAAAAGTTTTTGGTGATATTGTTTCAAGAAATGTTTTTCTAAGAAAAATTTTTTATAAACTTCTCGACTTAATGTTTTTGAGGTCATGGCATGTAAGAAAACAAATTAAAGAACTTTACAAAAGAAATCAGAATTTTTATATTTTTGATGCCGGTATGGGATTCGGACAGTATTCATATTTTATGGCAAAATATTTTCCGAATTCAAAAATTTATGCAATAGACGTAAAAGAAGAACAAGTAGATGACTGCGAATATTTTTTTAATAAAACAGGGTTCGGAAACAGAGTAAAATTTAAAATTGATGATTTAGTTACAATGAATTATGAAAATGAATTTGATTTTATACTTTCAGTGGACGTAATGGAACATATACATGAAGACAGAACTGTTTTCAAAAATTTTTACAAGGCACTCAAAAAGGGAGGAATGCTGCTCGTCAATACTCCTTCAAATCTTGGTGGAAGTGATGCTGAAGATGAAAATGATCCGAGTTTTATTGAAGAGCATGCACGTAACGGATATTCAAAAGAAGATATAACAGAAAAATTAACTTCCGCCGGGTTCAAAATGAAAACTTTCAAATACACATATGGTAAATACGGAACTTTCAGTTGGAGATTCGGAATTAAATATCCGATTCTTATGGCAGGAAAATCTAAACTATTAATATTGATTTTACCATTCTATTATTTATTTACTCTTTGGTTTGTATTAATCTTAATGTGGTTGGATGTAAGAACTAATAACCCTGAAGGGACAGGCATTTTGCTTGTTGCCGAAAAAGAATAATATTTGATAAACAATAAAAAGATATTTTTTAATAAATCTCAAAAGCAATATTTTGTTTCAATATTGCTTTTGTCTTTTATATTAAAACTTATTGTTGCTTTTTCATACTCGGAAGAATTACGTTCAGATTCAAAAGATTATTTTCTCCTCGCTCAAAGTCTTGTAAATACAGGCGAATACAGATATGAAGGTGAAACAACAGCAAGACTGATAATCGGATACCCAATGTTTATCGCAGGAATTTTTAAAGTATTCGGAGAAAATATTTTAGCTGTTAAAATTATTCAGTCTGTAATAGAAATTTTTTCCTGCATTTTATTTTTTCTTATATGTTTAAAGTTTTTCGATGTCAGGTATTCTCTTATCGGGTTCACAATATTTTCTCTATTCCCATCTAATATATTATACGCAGTTACGATATTAACAGAACCTCTGTTTAATTTTTTCGCTCTTCTTATCTTATACTTATGCTTAACAGATAAGTTTTTGAATTCAAAAAATATTATTATACTCGGAATTATCTGGGGACTGGCATTATTGATAAGAAGCAGTTTTGCTTTATCAATTTTTATTTTACCGGTTTATTTGTTTTATAATCGTAACAGATTATTCAGCGGATTCAGTAAAACGCGTAATAAAAAACTAATTGTAACTACGCTGTTATATTTCTTAAGTATCGGAATCACTTTAAGTCCCTGGCTTATAAGGAATAAAATAGAACTTGGAGCATTCACACTCGCCACACAAGCCGGGTTCACTTTCTGGGGTGGGAGTAATCCTGATGCAACCGGAACCTGGTATCACAAAATTGAAGAAACTAATCCTCTTTTTTATGAAAAGGATGAAGTAAAAAAAGACAAAGAATTTTTCAGACAAGGAATAGATTATGCAATAAATAATCCACATAAATTTTTTATAACAGGGATTAAAAAAATCGCTTACCTTTTTTCAAGTGAAAGAATGATTCTGCTATACTTTACAAGTGATGAAAATAAATCCAGAACATCTACTGAGGTTTACAGAGATATAAATCCTTTTTTTATTGCTCTTGTTAATATTCCCTATTTTTTGGTGATACTTGCAGGGATTTGGGGTTTAACATTAATTAATAAAAATAGAATTTTAATTTATGGATTTTTAATTTCTTGGGGGTTGCTGTTTTTTCTTTTTATCGCACTTTCAAGATACCATTATGTATTGATACCTTTTTTTATAATTGGAGTTGTGAAACTTTACGAACAGAGATATAATTTAAGAAAAAATTTTAACGGTAAAAAAATAATTTTTCCTTTAGTGTTTAGTATTTTTGTATTGGCAGTTTGGTTTGGAGAATTTTATAAACTCTTTTTTTAACTAAACAGTTTTTTTACCCGCACCGAAAAGCATTGAGTCAAGCGAAAACCTGCCCGGACCTAAGACAAATATTGCAATATAAGTTAACAGAAATATCAACGGTAATTCTTTTTTAATCATTGGTTCGGCTGCATTGAAAATAAAAAATGCAACTACCATTGTGATTATCAAAGGTATTAACGCGACTCTTGTCATAAATCCTATTATCACAAGCAATGAACAGAATAGTTCGGCAAAGAGAGCAAGATTAAGTGCCATTGGAGAGCCAATTCCGAAAGGATCAAAAAAAGTTTTTGAAGCAGAATTGTAATTTTCAAGTTTAACAAGTCCGTGATTGATTATCATCAAGACTGAGATGTAAACTCTTAAAAACAATAAGGAGAGATCGGGGAAAAATGGTTTGATTGAAAATAAATACTTTTTCATATCTGTAAATTAAATTTTAACTTCCGTTACAATTTTTCCGTCAAAAAAATATTTCATATTGGATTTTTCACAAAATGCAAAACCGTCTTTATCAAACTCAAGTTTTTTTCCTGCTTCAGAATACCATCCTGAAACTCTCGCAGGATTACCTTTAACCAGTGCAAAATCAGGAACATCTTTAGTTACGACAGCACCGGCTGCAACAAACGCAAATCTTCCGATTGTAATTCCGCAAACAATTGTTGAGTTGGCACCGAGCGATGCTCCTTCTTTTACAAGTGTTTTAATATAAAATTCTTTTCCGACTTGAGGATATTTACATCTTGGATTTAATATATTCGTGAATACCATTGAAGGTCCGCAGAACACATAATCTTCAAGCGTTACACCTTCGTAAATACTTACATTATTTTGTATTTTACAAAAGTTACCTATCGTAACATCGTTTGCTACATTAACGTTCTGACCTAATACACATTTTTTTCCTAATTTCGCTCCCGGTTGAACATGACAAAAATGCCAAATTTTTGTCCCTTCACCTATCTCAACACCATCATCAACTACTGCATATTGATTAACGTAATAATTTTTTTCCATTTTATTTTTTCAATAAATTATGTGCCTTCTCAAGTATATTTAATACCTTTAAAGCATGAACTCCATCTGTTAAAGGATTTGTATTATTAATTATACTTTCAAAAAAATGTTTTTGTTCTTCTTCAAGAGGTTTTTTTTCATCAAACGAAATCACTTCATAATCATTTTCAAATTTTTCCAAACCTTTATCAGTTTTTTGAAAACCTTTTTTATAAAATTTTAATTTTTCTGTTTTCAAAGAATCTTCAAATACTAACATTCCCTTATCACCAATAACAACAAGTCTCTGCTCTTTAAAGGGATGTAACCAACTTACAAAAATATGCGAATGAACATTACCCGGATATTTTAAGTAAGTAAGCGTAGTATCTTCTATTCCGTTTTGAATAAAATCTGCTCCGTTAGAATTTATTTCAATCGGGTCACTATCATTTAAATATTGAATTACTGATATATCATGAGGTGCAAAACTCCACCAGATATTTTCTTCGCTGCGGATCGTACCTAAATTTAATCTGTTGCTGTATATGTATTGCAGTTTTCCAATAACACCGTTATTCACAAGTTCTTTAATTTTCTTAACGGCAGGATGATACAACAATACATGACCTACCATAAGTTTCAAATTTTTTTCATCTGCAATATTTATTAAATCCTCTGCTTCATCCGGTACGAGTGTTATAGGTTTTTCAACCAATACATTTTTTCCAGAAGCAAGTAATTTTTTTGTTATTTCATAATGAGTTTCGGCAGGTGAAGAAACGATTACAGCATTTATAGATGAATCGTTTATAATATCTTCAAGTTTATCTGAATAGATAATTTGATTTGATAGTTCGGTGATTTTATCTCTGTTGGTATTATTACTGTCACAAACAATTTTTAAATTCTTTCCAAGCAATGAATACGCTGTTCTTACATGATTCATTCCCCATTTTCCACAACCGATAATACCTAATTTAATTTCATCATACATTTAAAAACCTCTCTTTAATACTTTATCATAATCCGCTTTAGTCATAATCTCAACCAGTTCTGAAAATTTTGTCTTAGGATTCCAGCCGAATGTTTTAGTTGCTTTTGTGGAATCACCAATTAATAAATCAACTTCTGCAGGTCTGAAATATTCTTCATCAACTTCAACTAATATTTTTCCTGTCTTTTTACAAACGCCTTGTTCATTAACACCTTCACCTTTCCAGTCAACCGGCATTTCAAGAATTTCAAAACATTTTTCTATAAACTCTTTTACGGTATGAGTTTCACCTGTTGCCAAAACAAAATCATCTGCTTTATCCTGTTGCAATATTTGCCACATCCCTTCACAATATTCAGGAGCATAACCCCAATCCCTTTTTGCGTGAAGATTTCCGATTTTTAGTTTTGGTTGCAACCCTGCTTTAATTCTTGCGGCTGCTCTCGTAATTTTTCTCGTTACAAAAGTTTCACCTCTTCTCGGAGATTCGTGATTGAATAAAATTCCGTTACATGCGAATAAATCATAAGCTTCTCTATAATTAACAACAATCCAGTATCCGTAAATTTTCGCAACTCCGTAAGGACTTCTCGGATAGAAAGGAGTTTTTTCATTCTGAGGTATCTCCTGAACTTTACCATATAATTCACTTGTTGATGCCTGATAAAATTTTACTTTCTTCAGTCCCGTTTCTCTTATCGCATCAAGAAATCTTAATGTCCCCAATGCATCCACCTGTGCAGTATAGTCAGGCAATTCAAATGAAACTTTCACGTGTGATTGTGCGGCTAAGTTATATATTTCATCGGGCTGAATTTTTTCAAGCAAACGGTTAAGATTACTCGTATCCACTAAGTCTCCGTAATGCAGAAATAACTTTTTGTTAAGAATATCTTTATCGTTATACAGATGATCAATTCTTGATGTGTTAAACGAACTGCTTCTTCTTATAATTCCGTGTACTTCATATCCTTTATCAATTAATATTTCACTAAGATAACTTCCGTCCTGTCCTGTAATTCCTGTTATGATTGCTTTCTTCATTTATACCTGTTTACTTATTTAAAAATTCTGAAATTTTATTAACTACATAATCCATCTGCTCGTTTGTAAGTTCAGGATAAATTGGAATTGCAAGAGATGAATTAGCACAGAATTCAGAAACAGGAAAATCACCTTTTTTATTTCCAAGATATTCAAAACACTCCTGAAGATGGAATGGAACGGGATAATAAATTTCATTACCGATTCCGTTCTCAGTTAAATAATTTTTTAAACCATCCCGATTTTCAACTCTGATGACATACTGATTATATATATGATAATTTTTTACACCTGATGATTTATAAATGGGATCAGGAAGTAAAATTTTATTAGTGCCATCAAACTCTGTTATGCCTAAACCGCTTGCCAAACCTGTCTCAATAAATTTCTTGTTGTAATACTCAGCATTAAGTTGTCTTTTTTCAGTCCAACTTTGCAAATGCGGAAGTTTTACTTTTAATACTGCTGCCTGAATAGAATCTAATCTGAAATTTCCGCCGATTATTTTATGATAATATTTTGGTTTACCGCCATGAACTCTCAAGATTCTCAATTTCTCTGCCAACTCATCATCATTAGTAGAAACTAAACCGCCATCACCAAATCCGCCTAAATTTTTACTCGGGAAAAAAGAGAAACATCCTATATCTCCGATAGTGCCTGCATATCTGCCGTCTTTATACTGAGTGCCTATTGCTTGTGCAGCATCTTCAATCACTTTCAGATTATGTTTTTTTGCAATTTCCATAATCTTATCCATATCAGCACTCTGCCCGTATAAATGAACAGGAACAATCGCTTTAGTTTTTTTTGTGATAAGACTTTCAATTTTGTCAGCATCAATATTGAAAGTAACAGGATCGCAATCGCAAAGAACCGGTTTTGCATTCAATCTGCTAACTACACCTGCGGTAGCAAAAAAAGAATAAGTCGGAATTATAACTTCATCGTCAGGTTTTATATCAATCGCCATAAGTGCAATCAATAACGCATCCGTTCCGGATGAAACACCGATTGAATATTTTGATTTTATATATTCGTTTATATTTTTTTCTAAATCACTTACTTCACTCCCGAGAATAAATATCTGTGATTCGGCACATCTGATTAACGCTTCATTCAATTCATTCTTTAATGATGCATATTGTGCTTTTAAATCTAATAAAGGAACTTTCATTTTATGCTTTATATATTTTTTTACTTTTGTGTTTCTTAAACAAATTTCTTGTATCAACAATTATTTTTGAATTTGAGAGTATAAATCCGGTATCATAATAAGTATGATCTGTTGAGACCAAAACCAAATCATATTTTTTCAAATTTGCTTTTGTGAGATTTACAGATTTTTTCTTAAAATTAAATTTTCTTAATTCCGGAATTTCTTTTGTGTATTCATCATTATAATCAACTAATGCACCATTTTCCTGTAAGAGTTCAATAAGTTTCAATGAAGGTGATTCTCTTAAATCATCTATATCTTTTTTATATGCAAGACCTAAAATTAAAATCTTTGCACCGTTGAGACATTTTTTATTTTCGTTTAATGCGTGGATTACTTTATCAACAACATAAAAAGGCATTGAAGTATTGACTTCTCCGGCAAGTTCAATAAATTTAGTCGGAATTTCATATTCCCGTGCTTTCCATGTTAAATAGAAAGGATCAATCGGAATACAATGTCCGCCTAATCCCGGTCCCGGGAAAAACGGAGTATATCCGAATGGCTTTGTGGATGCGGCTTCTATCACTTCCCATACATCAATATTCATTTTATCAAATACCATCTTAAGTTCATTCACAAGTGCGATATTTATACTTCTGAAAATATTTTCAAGAAGTTTTGTTGCTTCTGCTGCTCTTGTAGATGATACCGGAACAACTTTTTTTATAACTTTGCTGTAAACCATACTTCCAAGTTCACTGCACTCTTTAGTAAAGCCGCCTAATACTTTTGGAATTGTTGCTGTAGTATAATTTTTATTATTAGGATCTTCTCTTTCAGGTGAGAATACAAGAAAATAATCTTTGCCTGCTTTTAGTTTTGACTTATCAAAAATTTTCAAAAGTAATTCGTCTGTCGTTCCCGGATATGTTGTAGATTCAAGACTCACAAGATGACCTTTTCTCAGATATTTAACTATGGTTTCACCGGTATTTACAATGTAACTCATATCCGGTTCTCTGTTTTTATCCAAAGGAGTCGGTACGCAAATAATTATAACATCTGTATTTTTTAACTGTGAAAAATCAGTAGTTGCTTTAAGCATACCTTTTTCCACAGTCTTTTTAATTTTTTCAGACGGTATATGTTTTATATAAGATTTTTTTTCTGAATTAATTTTTTTTATTTTTCTGGGGTCTAAATCAAAACCTACGGTTTTTATGTTACTCTCTGCAAACTCAAGTGCAAGCGGAAGCCCTACATAGCCAAGCCCAATAACACCAATCACTTCCTTGTTTTTTGAAATTTTATCTTTTAATGTTTTATATGATGACATTTGATTAATTTAAATTATTTCCTGATTTAAATATAAAAATCTGATTTAAGTTAATGTTAATAAAAAATTATTTAATTATTTCTGCTGATATTAAGAATTAAAATTGCGAGTGAAATCAATGTGGAACCTACGGCGAGATAAAGAGATAGTTTATCGGCAAAGAATAATTTTGGTTCGCCCGGAAATACCAATACATCACCCGGCATTAATACCGGATTATTTTTATTTGTGCTGTTTCCAAGATTTTCATTCCAGAATAAATCATCATAATCTAGTTTTATAATCTGATCTTTTGTTACACCAAGTGAATCATTCTTTGGTCTGAATAGTCTGATTTCTTTTAACTCTGCATCAATTGTCGGTCCGCCTGCATAAGAAATCAAATCCTGTGTAGTTGACCCTTGAGGTATCAAAAACTTTCCTGAATATTTTACATAACCCCATACACTTACTTCTATATTAACTTTGTCGGGATCTGAATAGTTATAAAATCCACCGGTTGAATTTCCCATTATGTCGGGACGTCCTACTTGTTCACGGTCGTTTTGGGTATAACCATTCCCCGCTAAAAGTGTTATTATCAGCAAAAAATATAGAAAAATCCTCAAAATTTATGTTTTTTAAATGTGTAATAATCAAATTACCTTTAGATTACTGAAATTTCAATTCAAAAAAGGTATCGGCTTATCATGATTATTTTTTAATGTATCTTCCTGTATATTTTCTCTTGCCTGTCTATAACTTCATATTTATATGCAATTTTACTTAACGACAGTGACTCTTTAGAACCCAAACCCAAATATCCTAAATTTCTCATTGAGTTATCAAATAATTTTAAAACGTGATCTTGCAATTTCAAATTAAAATAAATCAATACATTTCTGCACATTATAAAATTAAATTCATTAAATGAACTGTCGTTAACCAAATTATGCTGTGCAAAAACCAGATTCTTTTTCAATTCATCTTTTATTTGAAACTGTGAATTACTTTCCGTAAAATATTTTTTAAACTCATTCTTACCTCCTGAATCTTTATATCCTGAATCACCTTCTTCAAATTCAGATTTACTATATATTCCATCCTTCGCTTTCTTTATAACAAGCGTATTCAAATCAGTCGCATAAATTTTAACTCTCTCTGTAAGTCCCGCTTCATTTAACAATATCGCAAGAGAATAAACTTCCTGCCCTGTTGAACAACCGGCACACCATATTTTGATAAACGGATAAGTTGATAAAACAGGAAATACTTTTGTAATTAATGATTTATAAAATTCCGGTTCTCTGAAAAACTGTGTGACGTTAACTGTTATCTCTGTTACGAATAATTCAAATAATTTTCCGTCTGTGGTTAATCTTTCTGTGAGTTCTTTTGTGTTATCAAACTTATACATTTCATAAAATCTCGTTATTCTTCTTATGATAGATGCTTCCGAATAATTTGAAAAATCAAATCCATATTTTTTCTCAATTTTTTTTAATAACTCATCTTTTAATTCCGGAGTAATAATTTCCATTAATTATATAACCATATTTTCATTAGCGAAATCAATTTCATAATATCAACCGGCTTAGCAATAAAATCTGATGCACCTGCTTCTATACATTTCTCTCTGTCACCTTTCATTGCCTTTGCAGTCAGAGCAATAATAGGAATTTTTTCAAATCCGGGAATTTTTCTTATCTCCGAAGTTGCTTCATACCCATCCATCTCCGGCATCATTATATCCATAAGAATTATATCAATTTTTTCCGATGATTTCACTTTTTCAACTGCTTCTCTCCCGTCATTGGCAACAATTACATTCATTGAATTATTTTCCAATACATTTGTTAACGCAAATATATTTCTCATATCATCATCCACAAGTAAAACATTTTTATTCTCAAGCACATTGTTCAAAATTCCACTTGATAACATTTCAACTTTTTCATCGGGAGTATGAACGGGATTATCCACTACAGATTTTATTTCATCTTTTAATCTTTCGTATGAATTTAAAGTTTTTATTATTATCGAACGTGAAAGTTTTGATAACTCCATGCTCTCTTTTTCAGTCAAAGTTCTACCTGTATAGATAATCACGGGAGTTTTTAAATATTTCTCCTCTGTTTTTATTTTTTTCAATAATTCAAATCCGGAAATATCCGGCAGATTCAGATCAAGAATTATTATATCAAAATTTTTCCGGCTTAATATTTTTTCTGTTTCTTCTCCTGACTTTGCAAACTCCAGATTTATATCTTCTCTATCAATAAATGTTTTTATCTGTTCAATATATTCTTCACTGTCTTCCACTACGAGTATATTGGTTTCATTAATTTTATCATCATTTAATTTGACATCAGAGACCGAATCTTTTTTTGCTGAATTCACAGTTTGTTTTTCATCTGAATAATCTTTCTCTTCAGTTTCAAATTTTTCTTCACTCAGGTTTTCGGGTATTATCAGAGAAAACATACTACCTTTTCCTTGTTCGCTAATTACCGTTATATCACCTCCGAGTAATTTTGAAAGTTGTTTGCTGATTGTCAATCCAAGACCTGTCCCACCGAATTTTCTGTTAATAGATCCGTCTGCCTGTTTGAATGCCTCAAATATTTGTGATTGTTTTTCGTTAGCAATTCCAATTCCTGAATCCTTAACAGTAAATATTACCTTGCCTGAATCTTTGGAAATTTCAAGCGTAACATTTCCGTTTTCAGGGGTAAATTTGAATGCATTAGAAAGTAAATTTTTTACGATTTGTTCTATTCTTGTTTTGTCGGAGTTCATCTCTTTTTCTGATGCATATAATTTGTTGACACTGAAGTTAATCTTTTTTTCCATAGCCACCGGTTCAAACAAACTGTTCATATCTCCTGAAATTTCATCAAGACTGAATTTTGTAATTTCAAGTTCTAATCTTTTTGATTCTATTTTTGATAAATCAAGAATTTCATTTATCAGATTTAATAAATCATTTCCTGATTTATTTATAGTTTTTGCATATTCAATTTCTTTTTCAGTAAGTCCGTTATTTCTGTTTTCTTTCAGAAGATTTGATAAAATTAAAATACTGTTTAGAGGTGTCCTGAGCTCGTGAGACATATTCGCAAGAAACTGTGATTTAAATTTACTTGCCGCTTCCACTTCTTTAACCTTGTCCCTCAATGCATCTTTAGTAATCTCAAGTTCAGTATTTTTAATTTTAACTGCTTCGTTCTGTTCTTCAAGCAACTGTGCTTTCTCTTCAAGTTGGACATTTGCCTCAGAAAGTTCTTCCTGTCTTGTTTTCAATTCTTCTTCGCTCACTTGCAACATCTTCGATTTTTCAATCAACTCTTCATTGCTTACTCTGAGCTCTTCCTCCTGTGCTTTCAGTCTTTCATTTAATATCTGAGACTCGGTAAGTAGTTTTTCTGTTTTTTGTTTTTTCAGAATTATATCAAGAGTAATCGCCAGATTCTTAACTGCCTGTTCAATAAATTCAAGTTTTCCTGAATTTAAATTTGTTAACGAAGCAATTTCAAGAACTCCATTATTTATTTCATTATAAGAAACAGGAATAGTTAAAATCTGTTTTGGAATAAATTTAACAGTTGATGAAGAAATTGAGGTATAGTTTTCAATATTGTTCAGGAAGAATTTTTTATTGCTCTTAAATGCCTGTCCAATATATCCCTCGCCGGGTCTGATATAAACTTTTTCAGGTTTTAAATCATCTGCAAGATATGATGAACTTAATTTTAATACGTTTTCAAAGTCATCATATATGTATAAAACTATCTGTTCAATCTCGAGATATTCATTTATGAATTTTACAAAGTTATCATAAATATCTTCGAGTGATAAATTTGTTCTAGTAAGTTCATTCAGTTTAGATATTCCTGTATTTATCCAGTCTCTCTTTTTCTGATTTTCTTCTTCTACTTTCTTTTCAGTAATATCAGTTTCTATTGCAATAAATTTTATGACTTCACCTTTTGCGTCAAGTATCGGTGTTATATTAAGTCTTAACCAGTAAGGTTTTCCATCTTTTGTATAATTTAGAATATCTTCAGTGAAATGAATTTTTTTCTTTAGATTTTCTGAAATTCTTTTTACTGTTTCTTTATCGGTATCCTCTCCCTGCAATAAATCACCCGGTTTTTTTCCGTTTGCTTCTTCAGCCGAATACCCTGTAATTTTAGTAAATGCTTTGTTCACCCATTCCGTATAACCTGCACCATCTGTAATCACAACTGCATTTTCTGTTTCACTAGCGACTAATGTAAGTTTATTAAGTTCAGTTTCTTTCTCTTCAATTTTTTTCTTCATATCAAGCAAAACATTATTCAACTTTTCATTTTCACCTTCGAGTTTTAAATCTGTTCTGTAATTTCCCCGTATAATATTTTGTGTGAACTCACTTATTTTTTTAAGATTAATTTCATCGTCTTTAGATTTTTCTAACTGTTTCTCTTTTGACTTTTCATAGTTACCAATAAAGAAATACATTATAATAACAAGAAATATAAATGTACCCCCCATTATATATAAAACAAATCTTTCAAGTGATTTTACATTATTTATATCATTATTTAAATTATTTTCAATAATTTTTTTGAATTCATCCATATCAGATTGAATCAAAGTATAAACTGAATCAAACTGCTGGTCGAGTCCTGAACCTGTCTGATACAGAAATTGAATTGTTGAATCTTCTAAACTAAGAATAGAATTGTTAAGCGAAGATAACCTTTCATTTCCTATCTCTCTGAATTTATTTAAATGTCTTAAAGTTTTTTTTATTGGGTCATTTAAATTGTCATCTTCTTTTACTGAATTGAATAATATATTTTTCAGGAGATATTCAGATGAATCAAGTTTTCTGATAAAATCATTTTCATAATTTATTGTTGAATCTCCTCCCATTAACTCTTCAAACCATAAATGTGCCGCCGTAGTATTATATTGAACGTGTTCCGCTAAATCAATCAAAGGAATATTTCTTAAATAAATTTCATCAACTTCATTTTGTTTTTTATCTACAAAATAAATTAAGATAGAACCCGCTATCAAAATTAAAACCGGGAAAATGTATGATAATCTGATTTTCATATTAAACCTGCAATGATGTAAATTTAAAATTTTTACCGTCAAATAATCCCTTATCACTTAATTTAAGTGTTGGGATTACAAGCAAAGCCATAAATGATAAAGTCATAAAAGGTGCGTCCAGTTTGCTTCCTGACCTCTTAGCAAGTTCATCCGCTTTCTGATAATTTTTAGCAACCGTCTCGGCATCTTCTCCTGACATTAATCCCGCAATCGGTAATTCCAGTAAACAATACTCGCTTCCATTAACAGCACATACTCCCCCTTTTGAATCTATAAGCAAATTAATTGCCTTTACTATATCTTCATCACTTACGCCCGTTGCAATTATATTATGTGAATCATGTGCTACTGTTGATGCAATAGCACCGCTTTTCAAACCAAACCCGTTAATAAACGCTACTGCCGGTTTATTATTATTATATCTCTCAACTATAACAAGTTTTAATATATCATTTTTTATATCCGCTTCAATAAAATCATTTTCTGATTTTGAATCTGAAATAAATGATTCAGTTACAATCTCTCCGTTTATTGCTTTTATCACATTAATTTTTTCAGTCTCTTTTTTAACTTTAATATCATCACTCTTTATCTTCGTGGCATTAAATTTATTTACAATTTCTGATTTTATTTTTCTGATTTTAGATTTTCCGTTTTCAAAAACAGTCTCTCCATTTATAACAGTTTTTAAAACCTTAAAATCTTTTAAATTATTTACAGTTATAAAATCTGCTTTATCTCCTTCTCTCAATAATCCAACGTCCAGCCCGTAATGTTCAACGGGATTTATACAAGCCATCTTGAGTACATTAAACAAATCATAACCAAGCGATATAGATTTTTTCACAAGTAAATCTATTTCACCAAGCAATAAATCATCAGGATGTCTGTCATCACTGCAAAACATTAAATTCTCATAATGATCTTTTATCAGAGGATGCAAAGCATTATAATTTTTTGCAGCCGAACCTTCTCTGATTATTATTTTCATTCCGTAATTCAGTTTTTCCAGTGCTTCCTCAAAAGTAAAACACTCGTGATCAGTTGATATGCCTTCATCTATATATTGCTTAGCCTGTTCACCTCTAAGTCCCGGTGCATGACCGTCAACAGGTTTATTAAATTTTTTCGCTATACTGATTTTCTCCATAACGGAATCATCTTTAAATAAAACTCCCGGATAGTTCATCATTTCACTTAAATATAATAATCCGTCTTTCTCAAAAAGTTCTTCAATTTCTTTTCCCGTTATCTTATCTCCTGAAGTTTCAAAATCAGTTGCAGGAACACAGGATGAAGCACCAAAATAAAATTTAAAAGGAACCTGACTTCCATTGTTAATCATATATCTGATTCCGTCAATACCCAATACATTTGCAATTTCATGCGGGTCAGATACAGTTGCCACCATACCATGTTTCACCGCTACTCTCGCAAATTCAGAAGGTATCAGCATAGAACTTTCGATATGAATATGTGCATCTATAAATCCTGGCAAAATAAACGAATCATACTCTCCGTCAGTTTCTGAAATCTTCACAATTCTTCCTTCAGAAACATTTATTTTTCCCGGAAATATTCTGCGGTTAAAAATATCCGTGATATTTCCTTCTACTTCAAATTCTTTTTCCAATATTTTTTAAATAAATTTTATTTGTGTTTTTCAGGTCAGCTTTTTACAACATATTTATCAACCATATTGTAAAAATCTTCTTTGGTAAATGGTTTCGAGAGATAATCGTCCATTCCAACTTCAAGACATCTCTCTCTGTCTGCTTTCATTGAATAGGCAGTGATGCCTATAATCGGTATATGTCCCCCGTTATCTTTTTCTATCTCTCTTATTATTGACGTCGCTTCCAGTCCATCCATAACAGGCATTTGAACATCCATCAGTATCGCATCAAAATCTTTTGTCACTTCAAGTATATCAAATATTTTTAAACCATTTTCAACAATTACTACAGAATAACCCTTCCTTGCCAATAATTCTTTTACAAGTCTCTGATTCACAAAGTTATCTTCTGCCACAAGAATCTTGATATTGTCAGATCCTTCATTAGTAAAATTATATTTTGGAATTCCCGAAATTATCTCTTTGCTTTCACGACACTCAAACGGTAAAACACAGGTAAATATACTGCCTCTGTTCAGTTCACTCTGAACTGTTAAGTTTCCTCCGATTTGATCAACAATGTATTTTGAAATTGAGAGACCTAAACCTTTACCTCTGTATATCATTTTATTATCATCATTTCTGTGCGAGTAATGTTCAAAAATTTTATTAAGTTTTTCCGGCTCTATGCCTATTCCGGTATCTTTAACTTTTACCGAATAAATAATTTTGTCGGAAACTTTACTTCCGGAAACTACAACTTCAACTTTTCCTTTATCTGTAAACTTTAATGCGTTTGATAATAAATTTAAAACAACCTGATTTACTCTTAATGGATCTCCAATGACTTCATATTGAAACGAATTTTCAAACACTGCCCTAAACGAGATATTTTTTTTCCGTGCATCTGCTTCCATCACTTTACAGGAATTTCTGATTAATTCTTCAAAATTAAAATTCACACGTTCGAGTTTAAATGTTTTAGATTCAATTCTTGAATAATCCATAATATCATTCACAATAGCAAGCAATGTGCTTGATGAAAATTTTATTATGTCTAAATATTCTTTTTGTTCTTCAGTTAACTCTGTGAGAGAAAGCAATTCACTCATTCCCAAAATACCATTCATAGGAGTTCTTATTTCCTGTGACATATTCGCAAGGAACTGTGATTTAATTTTGTTTGCCTCTTCTGCTTCTTCTTTTTGTTTTAATATTTTTTCAATATTGATATCTTCTTTAGGTGAGTCACTTTTTGATTTCGTGTAA
>DOWN01000229.1 GCA_003519545.1 Bacteroidota bacterium | reverse complement strand
GCTTTTTTTTTATATTAATTTTTATTCTTATATTTTTTACATTATCGTTCTTAAAAAACATTACTTAATATAAATGAAATATTCCCTAAAACTTTTTTTTGTCTTTTCTTTTGTCATTACTGCTATTTTCTTCTATGGAAATAATAATAATAAACAAGATTTAGTAGCTTCTACTCAAAATACTTTTTGGAATGATATCTCTGAAAACGATATCATTCTAAAGGGAGAAAGAAGAATTTTTCCTTCTTTGTCAAGAACTGTCAAAACAGATTTTGACGCCTTAAAAAATAAACTTTACGAAGCTCCTTTAGAAAGAACTCCGGAAGCTGTTTCTAATCCTTTAATAATCGAACTTCCTATGCCAAATGGTACAATGCAAAGATTTTCTGTTGTCGAATATGCAGCTATGGAATATGGATTAGCAGTTAAGTTTACAGAATTTAAAACTTTTTCTGCGAAAGGAATTGACGATCCTTATGCAGTCGGAAAACTTGATATTACTTTACACGGCTTTCATGCTATGATTTTATCTCCTAACGGTGATTTTTTTATAGACCCTTATTCTACTAACGAAACCGAAAATTATATTTCTTACTATAAAAAAGATTTCACTTCTATAAATGATAAATTCAAATGTGAATTAACCGATGAAGCGTTAAATCATAATAAAATTGATTTCTCTAATTATGAAGGTATCATTACTTCCGGAACTGAATTAAGAACATACAGACTTGCAAATGCTTGCACCGGCGAATATGCTCAGTTCCACGGGGGAACAGTTCCATCTGCTTTGGCAGCAATTGTAACAGCAGTAAACAGAGTAAATACAGTTTATGAAAGGGATTTTGCAGTAAGATTAATTTTAATCGCTAACAATGACCAGATAGTTTATACAAATGCTGCAACGGATCCATATACAAATAATAACGGCAGTACAATGCTTGGTCAAAACCAAACAACTTGTGATAATGTTATCGGAAGTGCGAATTATGATGTTGGTCATGTTTTCAGTACAGGTGGTGGTGGGGTTGCTTTTCTCAGATCAGTTTGTGTTAATGGTTCAAAAGCAAGAGGAGTAACAGGACTTCCACAACCAATAGGAGATCCCTTTTATATAGATTATGTTGCACATGAAATGGGGCATCAGTTTGGTGGAAATCATACTTTTAATTCGACAACAAGCGGTTGTGGTGGTGGAAATAGAAATGCCGGAACTGCTTATGAACCGGGTAGCGGTAGCACAATTATGGCTTATGCGGGATTATGCGGTGGTACTAATTTACAAAATTTAAGTGATGATTATTTTCATACTGGTAGTTTTTCTGAAATGGCAATATATACTCAATTACTTCAGGGAAATAACTGTGCAGTTATTTTACCTGTTGCAAATACACCACCAAATCCAACGGTTCAAACAGGTGGATTTACAATACCTATAAGTACTCCATTTAAATTAACAGGTTCAGCAACTGATACAGAAAATCCGGGTAGTTTAACTTATTGCTGGGAGCAATATGATTTAGGCCCGGCCGGTGCACCCGGCTCTCCTTCAGGAAATGCACCTATATTCAGAAGTTTTAAACCGGAAACAACTCCGACGAGATATTTTCCAAAGTTATCTAATTTATTAGCAGGAACATCTCAAATTGGCGAGTTACTCCCGACATATGCAAGATCATTGAGTTTTAGATTTACTGTTAGAGATAATTCTATATTGGCAGGTGGTGTACAGTTTGGACAGGTAACTTTCAATGTAACAGACCAGGCAGGACCTTTTACTGTTACTTCACCGAATACGAATATAACCTGGAATCCAGCAACGGCGTATAATGTAACCTGGAATGTTGCCAATACAAATGCATCACCGGTCAGTTGTGCAAATGTAAATATCAAAATGTCTTCAGATGGAGGACTTACATGGCCCACTACTTTAATTTCAAATACACCTAATGACGGCGCTCAATTAGTAAACTTTCCAATAATAGTTTCAAACAATGTTAGAGTTATGGTTGAAGCAGCTGATAATATTTTCTTTGATATTTCTAATGTCAATTTCAATTTGTCAAATCTTGTTGGAATCACAAATAACTCAAATGAATTAGCAGATAGATATTTCTTAAATCAGAATTTCCCGAACCCATTTAATCCGACAACAAAAATTAAATTCGGAATAAAAGAATCCGGAATAGTAAATTTAAATATATATGATATAAGCGGTAAGCTTGTAAAATCTCTTATAAATCAAAATATGAATGCCGGTGTATATACAATTGATGTTGATGGTAGCAGTCTTTCAAGTGGAGTTTATTTCTACGAAATAAAAACTTCAAATTTCATTCAAACAAATAAAATGCTGTTAGTGAAATAATGAGTGTTTATTTTCACAATCGGATAAATTTGTCTTTGGAAATGAAATTGAAATTTGTTAGATTTGATTAACTAGATTTAAAATTATGAAAAGTTTTATTTTATTAATATCTTTTTTTATCTGTGTTAATTTTACTGATTCACAAGCTCAGCAATGGAAGATTTATAATTCCGGAAATACCGGAATGCCTATTGACATAATAGTTCCATTTGAATTAGAAAGGGATTCTAATTGCACTATAGCTTGGATTCCTACAAATGGATTGATAAGATTTAATTTTCAAAGAAATCAGTTTGTTAGGTTTGATTCCAATGCCAATTATCCATTAGCCTCACCATATTCAATGGTTGTAAACGGTCAAGATAAGTGGATTTGTCATTCGAAAGGTTTGACTAAGTTTGATAATTTTACTTGGACTACTTATACTCCTCAAAATTCAGGGATCGCATCGAATGCAGTGTTAGATATAACTTTTGATTCAGAAGGAGCTGCATGGATAGCATGCGTTCCGGGATTATCAAAATTTTATAATGGTAACTGGAAAACTTACAATACGGGAAACTCTCCATTAATAAATAATAGACTTGAAACTATATCGAGTTTTGGAAATGAAATTTGGATAGGAACATTTAGTAGTGGATTAGCCAGAATAATAAAAACACCAACAGATACTTTATGGAAAATATATACTTCATCAAACTCACCTTTAACTTACAATTGGACGGATGATATATTGATAAAATATCCTATAGTATATATAGGTCTAAGTGGAGGAGGATTAAATAAATTTAATTTAATAGACAGCAGTTGGAGAGCATATTTTAATCCGGGTTTTTTACAGGGATTAGCGATTGATACGAACGGTAACATCTGGTTTGGTTCTCCCGGTGGTGGATTATATAAATTTACCAAAGATACAACATTGGTAAACTTTAATCCATCAAATTCTCCAATGCCAAGTTACTCAGCAAATTGTGTTAAGGTTGATGTTCATCAAAATGTCTGGGTTGGAACGAACAATGGATTAGTAATATATAATGAAAACGGAATAGTAGGTATAGATGATAATAATACCATAATAAATATCCCGGAGGATTTTAAATTATATCAAAATTATCCCAATCCTTTTAACTC
>DOWN01000346.1:4797-6289 GCA_003519545.1 Bacteroidota bacterium | reverse complement strand
TCATAAGCCGGAAGAATTATAAAGTTTTAAATATTTTTCAGAAATTTTATCCCAATTTAACTCATTATAAACTGTCATTGCATTAGTTGAAAGTTTTTGTCTATAAATTTTATCATTACCAATTTGAGTCAGAATTTTTTTTAATTCATTTTTATTAAAATTATTAATTATGAAGCCGTTTTCTCCATTTGAAATATAATCTTTAACTCCTGTATTTTCAGATACTATAGGAATCAAACCGCAACACATTGCCTCGGCAGTAAAAAGAGAAAAAGTATCGTATTCAGAAAGGCAAACAATAACGTCTTTATTTTTTAACAGATGTCTGTATGATTCATAATCATTTTTTTTCAATACAATTGATTTATGATTTAAAACGATAATATTTGAGTTTTCTGAAAGCACGGTTAAAAAATCATTTATGTTTAATTCGTTTAAAGCACTGATTAGTAGAGTAATTCCTCTAAGCCGTGAAGGGTGATATTCAAAAGTTACTATTTCGAGAATATCGTTTTGATGAGATGCCACTTCCCTTCCATAAAATTCCCTATCAACTCCAGGTGGGATTATAAAAGTTTTTGCTTTAAGAGTTTTATTATATTTAAGAACTAAACTTTCAAGGAACGATGAAACAAAAATCACATAAATTGAAAATCTGAAAATTATTTTTTCGGTGACTCGGTTTTTTAGTTTTAGTGTAATAGAGGGATTATTGAAATATTTATCTTCATATGAAATCAAACCGTGTGCGGTGTAAATTATTTTAGTATTAAAAAAAAGAGAAGCAAAACAAACAACACACGCAAATCTTTCAAAGTTAAGAATATGAATAACTTCGGGTTTAAGTTTTAAAGTAAAAAAAAATAATTTAAAAATTCCGAATTTAAAAACGTTATCCCGAACGGTAAATTTTCCGAATAATTTCTGCTTTAGTCCATATTTAGAACCATCAAAAAAATAATCTGCAAATGTAACATCGTGTTTACTATTTATGGATTCATAAATTCTTTTTGCAAATTTTTCAGGACCTGTAAGTGAATCAGAATCATTATATCTACCGACGAGCAGAACTTTCAATTTATTTACTGTTAATTAAATTAATTAAACCGAGTTTATATTTTAAAAAATTTTTGAGATTATATAATGGAGGTAATTTTTTATTTAAGTTAATTACATTCTTCGACAGAATAACTACTGCAAATTTTCTATATATATGGTCATTAAATATTTTGATAATTTTATTTGGGTAATTCTTAAAATCAGAAATTTGCCAGAAACTCTTATGCTCCTCATAAGGATTAATATTACCGCTTTGTTCCCAGTTATTTCCAATCGGGATATTAATTAATACATATTCTGAAATGTTTAAAGATTTTTCAATTACATTTTCAGCATCTTTTTTTGTCAAATGCTCAATAACATCTCCATAATTAATGAGGTCGAATTTGTCATTTGTTTCGGCTAAATAATCTTTTATATCTTTTAAAATTAT
>DOWN01000346.1:0-4723 GCA_003519545.1 Bacteroidota bacterium | reverse complement strand
AAAAAAATGATGGTAAGGTTTTATATATGCGGGAAATATTTCTACACCTGTAATTTTAATTTTCCACTCGGGAGATTCTGAATTTGAATAGTCGGTTTCATTCCAGAGTTCAAGAAATTCCCTTAAGAGAATTCCCCATCTTCCAAATCCTACACCTACATCAAGAATAGATTTTGGATTAATTTTTTTGATTATATCAATGTTATAAGAAATATTTTGCCAGTTGGAAGTGGGCATCAGAATATAATTTTTCTTAAAATAAAAAGTCCCGCAATAAAAATAAAATATTCAGTAATTACTGAAATTACTGCTGCAGCCGTAATTCCAAAATAAGGAATAAATATAATATTTAAAATTACATTTATTAACAGAGCAAATAATGCTATTAACATATTCGTTTTGAATAAGTTAAGACTGTTTAAAATAATTCCAGTTAAATTATTCAAACTTAAACCTAAAATTGCAAACGCAAGAATCTGCATAATGAATACAGAAGAAGTATATTTTCCTGAATATAGAAGTCCGATTACAATATCACTTAAAAAATAAATAAGTACGGACAAAATAACAGATATTAAAGAGAGAGATTTTAGGTAATAAAAAAATAAATTTTTGGTACCCGATAGGTCGGAATTAGTTTTTGAAAATTTATTAAAAGCAGGAATAAAAAGAAAAGAAAATATCAAAGTGGAAGACCGGTATAGACCATAAGCAATTCCATAATCAGCGGTCTGCGAAAAATCAGTTAATTTTGAAATGAGAATTATATCAATTTTATCATATAAAAAGTTAAATAAGACAGCAAGAGAAAGAGGAATAGATAGGGATAGAAAAGAAAAAATTTTATTAAAACTTACAAATGAAAATTTTTTGAGACCGTTAATTAAAATTTTTATGTAAGGGAATAAAAAAATTATTTGGAATAGATAACCTGCAAGAATAATCAAAAGACTTATATATAAATCAAAAGTATAAAAGAAAAATAGAAGCGATATAACAGAGAGTATTATAAATTTAAATACAAACTGTGATACAAATATTTCTTTAAATTTATGTTTAGCACTAAATACTTTAACAAAAAGATTAACAACAGAAAATAAAAATACAAGGGATATTATTATAAATGAAAATTGAACCGGAATATCAGGATAAATAATCCAAAAAAGAAAAAAACTTAAAATTAAATAAACAGGAAAAGAATAAATCAGCAACGAGAACGATGTATTGGTAATTTCAGAGAGATTTTTATTCTCCTCTGATATGCTTTTCTGAAGAAGAACTGGCATTCCGAAATCAAAAAAAAGAATTATAATATTGGCGAGAGCGAACGCAGAAATCAATTCACCATAGAATTCGGATGAAAGATTACGTGCAAAGATTAAAAAAACTAAAAAAAAAACAGGCGGTCAGTTATATTCTGAAAGAATAAATATTTACTTTCTTTAAATAATGAGATAATATTTTTAAATGTATCTTTCAATTATTAAAATACGAAATTTAAATTTCCTCTAAAGTAGAAATCTTTTAATTTTTTTGAAATGTAAATATAATCAGCCAATAAATATTTTGCTTCTAAATTCAAAAATAACTGTTTTACCGGTTCATAGTTTATTGCAACCCGGAAATTATTATAATTTATTCTGTAACCTTGAAGGAAAACATTTTTATTCAGATTTTTAGAATCACCTTCACCGAAATTTATATCGCCGCCATAGTTAGTAACAATTCTATTTGTAGTAGAATCAATTATAACTCCTGCTCCGTGTCTTATGAAATTGAAACCTGCAATTAGACTTAACCCTTTAGAAAAAGTATAATTAAGGTCTATAGAAATATCATCGGAATTTGGACTGACCTTATGACCCAGAGGAAGACTCCAGTTTGTATATGTGCTTTTGTTTGAACGGTGAGAATATACAAACGGGTCAAGACGAGTATATTCAGAAGTCATAGCAAGTTTTTCAATACCGAATGCATTATTCCAGAACACTCCGAACTGAAAAGCAAACTTATTATCATTATAAGACTTGTCGTTTTTTGTTATTGTTTTTAGATTAAGATCATCAATAAGCAATGTTCCCTGAACGGCAACATTTTTTACGGGATTATATTCAAAATCAAAACCGAGATTAGCATTGTTCTTAGTTGTATTATCACCGGAATTTAAATCAGCAGATGTTAAAAAACTTAAAGGATTTATATATGTAACAGAGAAAGGAGTCTGTGTTGAAATTACACTTTCAAAAATTCCGATTTTAAAAGTCTTAAACAAATTCAAATTCAATCTGTGAGATGCAATAATTTTATCGGGGATATCCCTACCGAGCGAATCACCTTTTAACGAACCGAAAGTGAATGAGTAATTTAATTTATCATAAATTATACTTAGATTAATCTGATCAAACGGAACTGTGTTTGAAGAATAAAACATTTTATCATTATACCCGAATCCTTGATTTATCTGCTCACGACCAATCCACACAGAAATCCAATCATCAGGTGCGGAGTATCTCAAGTATCCTTCAAATGAATCGAAATTTGTTTTATCAATTCTGAATTTTAGATTAGACCACAGTTTATAATCAGTAAAAGCAGCAAAATTAACATCGTTAGAATCACCATTCAGTTTTGCACCGTTGGAAACACGAAGATAATAACCGAGTATATTTCTGAGAGTACCTCTTATTTTTAAACCCGGTTCAAAAAGTGTAATTTTTCTATTACCGAGAGAGTCACCGTTTCCGATTCGCTGTGAAAAATTCAAATTACCGTTTAGGAAAAGTGAATTTGTTGAGTCGTAAGAATAATAAATATATTTATTTTTATCATTATTGAAAATTCCGGATAAACCGTTTTTAGAAATGCTTAATGCTTCCGGATTACGTTTAAGTTCAAAACTATAATCAAGAAGATAACCTTTTAAAACTTCACGGTCGGAAGAAGAAACTGATGATGAATTATTTATTTGATTCAAATAATTTGCGACCTGTTTCCTGGAAAGTGGCAACAGTGAAGAGTTATAATCCGGTATTACACCTGCGACTTGCATTCTTTTAAGGAAAAAATAAACATCATCACTGACCGGAGTTAACTCTTGCTGAGAATAAAGATTTGAAAAAGATAAAACTCCAATGATAAATATGAAAATATATTTTTTCAAATTCATATTTTAAATTTTATATCCCGCAGATTGTGCGTCGTTATAAAACATTTTTACAGTATCGAGAGAAAATTCATTCAAATCTTTTCCGAGTGTCGGGAGTTTTTTTAGAATATCGTTAGTAACAGTAATTATATCACAACCAATTTGGTCTGCTTGAACTATGTTAAGTAATTCACGTGGACTTGCCCAAATCAATTCAATATTGTCAAACGGTTTTAAAACATTTACGACATCTGTCATTACCGGAACAGGGTCAACACCTGCATCGGCAATACGTCCTGCAAATACTGATACATAAGCACCGGGACCATCTTTGAGTGCAGGCAAAATATGATTTACCTGCTCAAGTGTCATAATTGCCGTGACATTTAGTTTTACATTATTGGCAGATAATTTTTTGCATAAATCAAAACTTGATTCACCTTTTGTATTGGTAATTGGAATTTTTACATATACGTTATCACCCCAAGATGCAATTTCCATTGCTTGTCTTTCCATATCTGCAAAATCATCAGAAAATACTTCAAGAGAGAGAGGTTTATTTTTTATAGTTGAAAGAATATCAAGAGAGAATGCTTTATAATCAGTAATCCCTGCTTTTTTCATAAGCGTTGGATTAGTAGTGAGCCCGGCAATAAGATCATCCTTATACATTTCAATCATACCGTCTTTTTCGGCACCGTCAGCAAAAATTTTTACTTTAAAATTGTAGTTAATATTTTTCATTTTTATAAATTTATTTAATAGATTCCCATTTAGTTTTATTAATCTGTAAATCAGGGTGAGAAACAAACAAGTGCCAGATAATCGCCTGAAAGCCCTCAGTATGTGGTGTAATTCTTGATTCATTAATTACAGGAATAATCACAGCAGCATCAGACTTTTTGGCTGTATAGCCACCGTCTTTTCCGACAACTCCAACAACTTTAGCACCAATTTCTTTAGCATATTTTATAACATTAACAAGATTCATACTTACATTCTTATCTTCACTTCCACCGCCTACAGAAAAGACAAGCACACCATCCTTTGAGTTAAAATTTGAACCTTTCATCCAGTTTACATATGATACATCCCAACCTTCATCATTGACACGTGCAGTGAGTTCAGAAACGTTATCAGACGGAGAATATGCTTCAAGCCCGCAGATTTTTCTGAAATCACAACAGGCATGAGAAGCATGACCTGCTCCACCTCCGGAACCGATTATAAATAATCTTCCTTTGTTATCTCTTATAGATTTTAATATTGCAACAGAATTTTCAATTGAATTTTTATCAAGTTTATTAATGATTTCAATTGATTCATTTAAAAAAGTATTTGTAAATGACATATTTATTTTATGATGTTTATTAATTCAGATAAATTATTTATTTTAAAATCAGGAATTGAATTTTTCAAATCAGAGTGAGAGTTTTTTACAAATACTGATTTAATTCCTGCACTTTTTGCCGCCATTATATCTTTCCACATATCTCCAATCATAACAGTTTCACCGGGATTTAAATTGTATTTATCAATCAGTTTAAGAATCATCCCGGGATTTGGTTTTTTCTCCGG
>DOWN01000053.1 GCA_003519545.1 Bacteroidota bacterium | reverse complement strand
ATTCTATCCTTTTATATTTTGCCGGATGATAGTGATTTACTTTAGTGAAGTTGAACCACAATGCCTGAAAGAAGATCAAAGAAAAACCTCCCGGAATTTATGTTCAATAGCGATCAATTCATTTTCAGAAAGATCTTTGAATTCATGCGTCCTTTCTCTGTGTGACAAATGTCCGTTTCCCTGGTCCAAAAAACGGATTATCAGTGCAATCTCCTTGTCCGGCATTGCAAAAACATTTGTGAGATAATGATTCATCCGGTCAAATTTTTGGAAATAGGCTAATTCCTGAGGAATTGTTTGCTCAATAGCATATTGGATACAGCTATACAAAAATTCCGCCACTTTGGTTGCATCAAAATATCTGTACAAGTCCATAGTCTTGTTCAATATTTCAATATTATTATCCTTTGAAACGCTCCAGTCAATTAAATCAAGTCTCGGAATCGAAAATTGCTCCAAAACCATGCGATATGCTTCCATTCTCTCGATAATGATCGCTGATACCGGAAATATTAATCCTCTTGATACATATTCTTTTCTGATGAGCACATCATGAATTAGATATCTATGAATTCTGCCATTTCCATCCACAAACGGGTGAATGAAGACGAAACCAAAAGCGATCATGGCTGCTGCTATCACTGCATCAAAATCAGCATCCTTTTCCAATTTCTTGTTGGTTTCAATTAATCCATTCAGCAGTTTGTTCAGATCAGTCCATTTGGCAGAAATATGAGACGTGATCGGAGTCCCGTATCTCCTGTCATGTTCGCCCACAAATCCTTCCTGTTCCCTTATCCCCAATTTGGTAAATCGGGGATTTTCAATTACTGTCTGTTGCAATCTCTGCAACTCTTCAATAGTGATATCCCGCTGACCGGCCAGTCCGATCGTGCGACCCCAACGTTGTATCCTGTTTTGTGCAGGATTTTCACTTTCAATCGCAAATGAAGCTTTTGAATCTTTCAAAATCAGAAAAGAAGCTGACCTTAACAGAATGTCAGGATGAATATGATCAAGAACACTTTTGATCTGAGCCGAAAAATTCAGTTCACCAAAGTGGCGGATTTTGTCCGTTTTTCGTACCATCGGGCAAAAATCCCTGACTCCGGGCAAATTATTCCTGATCCGATGTCTCTGGGAAATCTCAAACTCAGATGTTGCAAATTGTATTTTGGCATCCACCAGGTCAACATAATTTCCGGAACTCAGGTTTGGCAATTCCAGTTTTTTCCCTGTCAACCACTCGTATAAAAACCAGATCATCCTGCTGTATCGCCCGGTTGGCTCCCTTGCGATCAGATGGGTAATGTCAACTTCAGGAAGGTTTTCAAAAATCTTTTTCAAAACGCCAAGGTCGATCCCTTCATATTTCAGGGCGAAAGTCAAATGACCCATGATCGAATTTTCCGGCATATAACGAGGCGTATAAACCATCCATTCATCGGTGTCATATCTTTTATGTTTTAAGCTGATCATGGCCAGGATATCTGGTATCACCACCTGCAATTCAAAGGTCTTGATCAAAGCTCCATATCCGGCCAGATATCCTTCTTCAGGCGCTGTCCTGCCTTGAAAAACAGTTAATAAATGTGAAAATTGATTAGAAATTGCCATTTGCTATGAAAACTTATTAAGCAAATGTTAGAAAAATAATTAATGTCGTGAAAAATGATTACTTTTTTATATTTTTCATGAAAATTAATTATTTTGGCCAATACTACTGACATAATGTGTAAAAGAACTCTGGAAAAAGAAGGGATCATCATCTTACTTTCCGATACAGAAAGTAAAGTATAGCATATATATAATTGGTTATTAGGTATTTAAGAAATATTATGAATAAATTAATTCAATATTAGCAACAATTTTTAAAAATAAATAGAGTAATTCCCCTTTTAAAAACTAAAAATCATCTGAAATCGTCTTATCCACTTTGATCAATTCTTTCAAAATTATATTGATCTCATTTCTGAACTGATCTTTCATTTTTGCCCATTCTTTTTTTGACTGATTATTCCATAAAGCACTTTTTGTCCAATTATCCGGTTGTTCTGAAGTAAACTTTGTTCCTGACTTCATGTGGATCATTTCTCCTGCAACATAATCAATATTATTGACTACAATCTTTGCTTTTCCATCTCTGGTGATTACATGGATATTATAACCAAAAAAACCTCCATCTTTGATTATTCCATTATCATACTTTAACTTTTTACTTTTGCATTTTGCAAAAATCCTGCCTTCACCTTCATTAATTATATCTGATGGGATCAATGTTCCTTTATATGTTTTCATCAAATTTACTTGAAACATGCTGAAGAGCTTAGATTGTGTCATAGAGCTGTCAAATGTAGCTATGTATTCAAAAAATGTTTCCTCCCCATCAACTTTCTCAATAAAATCCTGAGAATAACTTAAATAAGGTACAATAAAAAGAAAAACTAATAAACTTACCTTGGTCATATCATAAAGGTTAATAAACTTTGATTTAACTTTTGCTCATGAATTTGATATATTATACCCAATACCAGAAGCTTAAAACCCAATATCATTTTTATTTACTGATCAATTCAATTCCTTTTTTTTCTTCCTGAGGATATAATGATAGATGTGTTCACCTGGATTTTCGGTTATTGGGTATGCACTAATAAATTCATATCCATATCTATACATATAATTTAATGCATCTGCCATCGAGTTAAATTTTATAATTTGACCATTTTCATCCACTAACTCATTATTATCTTTTGGGTTTCTTGTTTGGCCATAGTCGACTTTAATTGAGGCATTAACACTAAAACTTGATTGTCCACTCCCCACAATTTCAATGTATTCAGCATTTAATCTATCAGCCCTTATTCCGTTTCGAATTGGATTTATCTCATTATTTGAGGAACTGATTGGCTTGATTTGCCCATAAGTAGTTATTCCAAACATTAGGAATAAGCCAATTAAGAATGTTTTACTCATGAATTTATTTTTTATTAATAAATCTTATCAAAATAAATTTTTCCTGTTCTTTTATTGATAACGATAACCCTAACTTTCTGAGCTGTAATAATATCTGATGTCATGTAATAAACTCCTTCTGGAAATTTTTTCAAAATGTCATAAAACTTATACTCTATTTTCCTTTTAGTTGATGGTGTAAATAGGAAATAAATACTTATATAGCTTTTATCATTCTCCATTTCGAGACCATTTTCCACATTCATTGGAATAAAAAGAATTTCTTTAGTTCCTAAATCATAATATTCTGGAATTATCTCAATAAATTTTTGTGTTGGGAGTGAACTAAATTGGATTTTGTATTTTGAATTATATTTCCAATGTTCAATAAAAAATGATTTAGGTGGTTTTGCATATTCAGTCCCTAAACCATAATTTAGGTTAACTAAGATTTCAAACCGTTTTTTCTTAGTGTTATATCCCGCTGAACTAAAAAGCGTTTTGTCTTCATAATAATAGACGGTTTTATTTAGTTCAATTTTCTTTTTTTTCAGTTCATTAAGATCATCCTTATATCCTTCTGTCTTTTTAAAAACCTCTTTTTGAAGGTTTGTATGGTAACCTTGAACATTGTAATAATTAAATACATCAAGGTCATAAATATAATTAATTTTTCTATCTGCAATTAGGCAATACTTATTAATAAAATCAATTGACAATTGTTTCTTGGAAAATACAATTTTATAAATTTCTGAATTCGGAAGCGGTTTATTAGGATCTCTGTGTTTCTTCAATTTTAGGATTTCAAAGTTTAAGAGTAATTTTACACTGTCAATTTCACCTAAAAGAATAGGATTTTTACCATAAAGCTTTTTTATCTCATCTGTCGAATTGTTTATTATACTTTCAAGTTCTTGTAATTTTACTTTTGACTCCTCATAAGACAATGATGTATAAAAAATGTTCTTGA
>DOWN01000121.1 GCA_003519545.1 Bacteroidota bacterium | reverse complement strand
GTGTTAGTATTTATAAAGATAGAAAAAATATGATTAAAATCTGGAATGATGATTGTATTAGTTATTTTAATAAATACAATAGTGATTCATTAAAAATTTCTCTTTTAAAAATTTTATTAAAATTAAGTTCTAAATTCAGAAAATAAATATGAAAATTGCATTAGCACAAATTAATTCTGTTCTCGGTGATTTGGATAAAAATATTTCTATACATCTTGATTATTGTAACAGAGCAATAAAAGAAAAAGCAAATGTTATAGTTTTCCCGGAACTATCATTAACCGGCTATTCATTAAAAGATTTAAATTTTGCAATCGCTTATAATCCTTATACTTCAACGGCATTAAAAACCTTAATTGAAGTTAGCAAAAAAATTTCAATAGTTTGCGGATTTGCTGAACTATCAGATGAATTCGGAATTTATAATTCATCTATATATTTAGAAGATGGTAAAATATTAAAAATTCATAGAAAAATTTATCCACCTACTTATGGTTTATTTGAAGAGTTTAGATATTTCTCAAAAGGAAATGATTCTTCTGCATTTGACACTAAATATATGAAATCCGGAATGCTGATTTGTGAAGACTTATGGCACATTTCTCTGCCTTATATTTTAGCAATGGATAAGGCAAAAATTATTTACGGAATCGCTGCATCTCCAACAAGATTAGCATCTGATTCGGATACATTCAGAAATTACGAAGTGAATTCTGAGCAACATAAATCTTTTGCAAGACTTTTATCAGTATATTTGGTTTTTGTAAATAGAGTCGGTTTTGAGGATGGTATCAATTTTTGGGGTGGCTCTGAAATTATTGATCCGTTTGGTAACGTAGTTGTTAAAGCAAAAATTTTCGAAGAAGATTTAGTCTATGCTGAAATAAATCTTGAAGAAATTAAACGTGCCAGACATCAGGCGAGACATTTCTTGGATGAAGACCTGGAACTTACAAAAAGACTATTAAGTAATATAAAATAAATAACCCTGTGTCATTATTTTGTCAATTATGGCAAAATTATCATTTTTTTATCTATTGTTTTATCAGTATCTTAATTAAGGTATTTAATTTGCAGTAATATTAATTGAATTTATTATCAAATTATATTTGTTTATTTTAGCAGTATGATTATGGGACTGACAAAAAGAGAACAGGAAGTTTTAAAATATATTGTGAATAATTTTATAAAAAATGCTTCACCGGTTGGATCACGTCTTGTCTCAAAACAAATGGAAGTCACTTTATCTTCTGCAACGATAAGAAATGTAATGAGTGATTTGGAAGATAAGGATTTAATCAAAACTCCTTATTCTTCTTCAGGTAGAATTCCAACAGATAAGGGCTACAGACTTTATGTTGATATACTTATGAATAAAAAAGAACTCACTGAAGATGAAAAGAATTTTTTGAAAAAAGAAATTGATGAAAAGAAAATTTATATTAAAGAAGGTGAATTTGCTTTCAGCGAAATTTCTAAAATTCTTGGAAAAATTTCTCATCAATTGGCAGTTGTCACTCAGCCCTTTCTTGGCACAGGTGTTTTGGAAAAAATTGAACTGATTGATATTTCTTCAAATAAAATTCTTGTTGTCATTAATATCAGTTCAGGTTTTGTTAAAACTGTTATTATGGAACTTGACATACAGATTTCAAGAGGCAAACTTGAAAAACTTTCTGCTTTTTTAAATGAAAGACTTCAGGGCTTAACTCTTCTTGAGATAAAAGAAACTTTTAATGAAAGAATCAGTGATTATAAAAATGAAGAACCTGAATTAATTCAATTGTTCATTAATCACTCTGATAAAATTTATTCTGATGATTCTAATGAAACTAAAATTTTTATCGGAGGAACCGGAGAGATTATTATGCAACCTGAATTTGATGATCCAAAAAATTTTAAAAATATTATTGATATCACTGAAGATAAAAATTTTGTTGTGCATATATTAAGAGACAGAGTTGTAAATTCTTCAAACGGAATCTCAATCTCAATTGGTGAAGAAAATATTGATGAAAAACTTAAAGACTACAGCATATTATGTTCATCTTACAGAATTGGTGACACTTCCGGCAAAATAGGAATTATAGGTCCTAAAAGAATTGATTATCCTAAGATGGTATCATTGCTGGAATATACATCTAAACTAATTTCAGAAACTTAAACAAAATACATTAGATTAATATATGAGTAAAAAAGATAAAAATATAAATCACGAAGAAGAACTTGTAAATCAAAATAAAGAAATCGAAAATCATATCGAAACTCCTGAAGAGATTGAATCTGAAATTCATAATGAAGCAGAAAAAGAAAATCTCGATGAAGTTTCCGAACTTAAACTTGAAGTAAGTAAATTAAAAGATTCTCTGCTTAGAAAAGCAGCGGAATTTGAAAATTTTAAAAAAAGAAGAAATGATGAAATGTCTGAATTTTATAAATATGCATCTGAAAATATTATCAAAAGTTTAATTCCGGTATATGACGATCTTTCAAGGTCTATTGACTCAATTAACAAAGGTGAAACAAAAGATTTTGAAACTTTGAAAACCGGAGTTCAGATGATTTATGATAAATTCAGAAAAGTTCTTGAAGATGAAGGTTTAAAAGAAATTAATTCTTTAGGTAATGAATTTGACGTAGAAGTGAATGAAGCATTGATGCAAATGCCAAAGGAAAATGCAAAGCCTAATACTGTTTTAGAAGTGATTGAAAAAGGTTATAAACTAAAGGATAAAGTTATCAAACACGAAAAAGTGATTGTATCACAATAAATTTTAATTTAATTAAGAATGTCAAAAAGAGATTATTACGAAATACTTGAAGTAAGCAAAAGTGCTACCACAGAAGAAATAAAAACTGCTTATAGAAAAAAAGCGATGAAATATCACCCTGATAGAAATCCGGGTAATGCTGAGGCGGAAGAAAAATTTAAAGAATGTGCTGAGGCATATGAAATTTTATCTGATGCGAATAAAAGAAGCAGATACGATCAGTTTGGACATCAAGGAGTCAACGGTATGGGACATGGCGGGTTTGATAATATTAATGATATATTCTCCCATTTTGGGGATATCTTTAGCGGATTCGGTGGCGGTCGTGGAAGTATTTTTGATGATTTTTTCGGAGGAACGACGCGTAGAAGAAATTCTCCGGGAACTGATGGTGGTGATATAAAGATTGATTTATCTTTAACTTTAGAAGAAATTGCTGAAGGTGTGAACAAAACTGTAAAAGTTAAAAAATTTGTTGAATGTCAATCTTGTTCCGGTTCCGGTGCTGAAGGTTCTTCTGGTTACGACACTTGCCCCGATTGTAAAGGTACGGGTGAATTAAGACATGTCTCAAGATCAATGTTCGGTCAGTTTGTTAATGTATCCGTATGTGGAAAGTGTAATGGCGAAGGAAGAATAGTAAAGAATAAATGTAATGTTTGTAAAGGTGAAGGAAGAGTAATGAGTGAATCTATTGAAAAGATTAATATTCCTGCAGGCGTTTCTGAAGGGAATTATATTCCTTTGAGAGGTAAAGGTCATTCAGGATTAAGAGGAGGCTCACCCGGAGATATGTATGTTCATATTTTTGAAGCAAAGCACAAAATATTTGTCAGAGATGGCGATGATATAATTTATAATTTAAAATTATCAATTGTTGATTTAATATTGGGCTCGGATGTGATAGTTCCTACCCTAACAGGTAAAGTGAAAATTAAAATTGAACAGGGGACTCAAGCCGGTGATACTTTAAAACTTAGAGAAAAAGGTATTAAACACTTGAATGAATATGGCAGAGGTGATCAGTTAATTAAACTTCATATAGATATTCCTAAAAAAATTACTTCACAAGAGAAAAAACTTTTAAAAGAACTTGCTAAATCTGAAAATTTTAAATCAAAAGCAGAGTTCACTGATGAAGTAAATTCTAAATCAAATAAAAAAGAAAAATCCTTTTTTTCTTTTGCTTCTTAAATAATTTTAGGGGGAATTTTCTTCCCCCTTTCTTCTCCTTTTTTTCATCCATACTTTTCTTAACAATTCCGTAACATTCGCTTTACATTCGCATAACAGTTTCTTAATACTGATTTAACCCGTCCATATTAAATTACTTTAATTAAATCTCACAAAAAATTTCACTTAATACAAAAAATAAAATGAAAAAATCTTACGGAGTTTTTGGACTCGTATTTTTATTTTTGTTACTCTCAAACCTTTCTCACTCTCAGACTATTTCAGGTAAAGTTACAGATGCCACAACCTCTGAAGTGTTGATAGATGCTATTGTTAAAGTAAAAAATATGCAAGCAGGTGCGGCTACTGATCTTGATGGAAGATATATAATTGAAGGTCTTGAACCCGGTACATACGACCTTGAGTTTTCATATATTGGTTATCTTTCAAAAACGATTACAGGGGTAACCGTTACAGCAGGACAAAATACAGTAATTGATGTTGCTTTACAAATCGAAGGTATTCAGACTGAAGAAATTGTTATTGAAGCTACAACTTCAACTGCAAATGAGCAGGCGTTACTTTTAGAGCAAAAGAACTCATCAAAAATACAAGACGGTATTTCTGAACAACAAATTAAAAGAGCTCCTGATGCCGCAGCATCTGATGTTTTAAAAAGAGTTATCGGAGTAAATATTGTTAATGATAAATTTGTATTTGTTAGAGGAACTACTGACAGATATTCGCTTACAACTTTAAATGGTGTTCAATTACCAAGTTCTGAACCGGATAAAAAAGCATTCTCATTTGATTTATTTCCTTCAAATTTATTAGAAAATATTATTATTGCAAAAACTTTTACTCCTGATCAGCCGGGTAGTTTTTCCGGTGGGTTAGTGCAAGTAACAACAAAAGAATTTCCAGAAGCTCTGACTTATGGAATAAATATTTCCAATCAGTATTTATCAGGTTCCACAGGTAAACAATTCAGAACTTATGATGCAGGGGAAACAAGTTGGTTATTTTTGAATTCAGGTTTAGATGATGGAAGCAGGCAATTACCTGGTGATATTCCGGGAAATCAGTTAATTTCTCAAAATTATTCTTCGGAACAATTATCAGCATTCGGTCAATCATTTAGAAATGACTGGGGTCAAACTTTTAAATCTGCTCCCGTTAACTCTTCATTTCAACTTTCTATAGGTAACAGATTTAATATCGGTGAAAACCCATTGGGAATTTTTGCTGCTTATTCATATAGAACAGGATTTGTAAACAGCGATGTAACAAGAACAACTTATAATACAGATTTTTCTCTCCTTGATAGTTTGAACGGAAAAAAATCAACTTTTGAAGTTTTACAAGGTGGTATAATAAATTTAAATTTAAAACTCGGTTTAAATAATAAAATTACTACAAAAAATACTTTTTCAATTACGTCTGATGATGAAACATCTTTTTCTGAAGGTGTAATCAGAAGAGTTTCTGAAGATGAATATGATTCAAAACTTTATTATACACGATTTGCTGAAAGAGTTTTATATAATACAACATTAGGAGGAGAACACTATCTTCCAAAATTCGGAAATGTAAATATTAGTTGGGTTGGATCTTATTCAAAATCAACAAGAAACGAACCTGATACTAAGGCTATGACTTATCAAAGATTAGGTGGTTCTGAAGATGAATATTCAGCGAGAGTTGGTTCTGTGCCTGCATCTGAAGGAGGCAGCAGATTATTTACAAAACTAACTGACTATAACAGAACTTTTAATCTTAACTTTGATATTCCTTTTGTTAAACTTGAAAATAATCCTCAATCAAAATTAAAGATTGGTGGATATTTAAATACAACTTCAAGATCTTATGATGCGAGAAACTTTGCTCCGAGATTAAACGGAAGTTTTTTCCTTCTTTTTTATGGTTTAGATTCCATTTTCAAACCTGATCATTTTGCCCCTAATAGATTTGTTATGAATGAATTAACAAGAGAAGAAGACAATTACAGTGCGACTGAAGAAAATTATGCAACTTATGCTATGTTTGATGTTCCTTACAATAGATTCAGATTTGTTGGTGGAGCAAGATATGAATATAACAGACAACAGGTCGGAACATTAGGCAGAATAGGACAACCTATAAATTCTGATTTAAAAAATATTGACATTCTTCCTTCTTTAAATATAACTTATTCATTAAATGAAATTTCCAATTTAAGAGTTTCTGTTTCTCAAACTGTTTCGAGACCTGAATTAAGAGAAATATCTCCATCAGGTTATACAGATTTTCTCGCGGGAATCAATGTTGTAGGAAATCCAAACCTTGAAAGAAGTTTAGTTCAAAATTATGATTTGAGATATGAAATTTTCCCGGGTTCTGGAGAAATATTTTCAATCTCTGCTTTCTTTAAACATTTCAATCAACCGATTGAAGAAGTTTTTTCACCCGGACAAAATAATCCTGAAAAAACTTTTGAAAATTTTAAAGGTGGAGCAGATAATTATGGAGTTGAAATTGAACTCAGAAAAAATCTCGGGTTTTTAAGTAAAACATTAAAAGATTTTTCATTTAACGGTAATTTATCATTGGTTAACTCTAAAGTAAATTTCGAAGGAATTACAACCGGACAAACTGAAGATGAAAACAGAAGAATGCAAGGCCAGGCACCTTATACAATTAATTTAGGATTATATTATGATAACTATAATTCAGGAACAAGCTTAAATATTTTATTTAATAAGTTTGGAAGAAGAGTTGCTGAAGTTGGAAATAATGGATATAATGACATCGAAGAAGATGGACCTGCATTGCTTGATTTCACCGCTTCTCAAAAAATCTTTGAAAGGTTTGAAGCAAAATTCAGCGTAAAAAATATATTGCAACAAAACAGAAACTACTATCAGAAAATTTCTGATGTTGAAAAACTCGTTAGAAGTATTTCAACAGGAACAGGTTTTTCTCTAAGTTTAGGTTATAAATTCTAAAAAAAACAATTTTTTAGTATTTAATTATCCCGTGAATTTTAAATAGTTCACGGGATTTTTTTTATAACATTTACTTTAAATTAACTTAACATAACGGTAACAC
>DOWN01000253.1:2467-6906 GCA_003519545.1 Bacteroidota bacterium | reverse complement strand
TGTGGATGATGAGAGTAAAGAAGGATTATTTATCAAAAATGGAAAAATTGCCTTTAGAAGAAAATGATAATGAGTTATTAAATTTTAAAAAAGGAAACAATAATATCTAAATATGAAATTTAAAATTTTTAAAATACTATTATTTGTCATAATTCTTGGATTTGCCGGTGATACATTCTCTCAGAATAATTTGCCTGTTTCAACAATTACTGCATCAGATGATATGTCCGAAAACATTCCTTATATAATGTTGCTGGTATTGGCTGTTATGGTTTTTTGGATATTTAAAGCATTGATGTTTGCTGAATCAGAAGAGACGAAAAAGCAAAAGAAATTCCGGTTTGATTTAAAGAATTTATTTATGTCTATAAATACCGGCGAGATAGATGAAGATTTAAAAAATCACAGTTACGACGGAATAAAAGAACTTGATAATAATTTACCTCCGCTTTTAAATTATATATTTATCGCATCGCTTATATTCTCGGTTATTTATGTATTACATTATCATGTTTTTAAAAGTGGAGATTTACCTGCATCTGAATATAAGAATGAAATGGTAATCGCCGATATGCAAAGAGAAGCACTAATAAAGTCAGGTGCGTTTATAAATGAGAATACTGTAAAAAAATTAACAGATGAATCATCACTTAATAAGGGAAAGGATATTTATTTAAAAAACTGTGTTACTTGTCATGGAAATAATGGCGAGGGATTAGTAGGTCCTAATTTTGCTGATAATTACTGGATTCATGGAGGAAGCATTAAAGATATTTTTATAATAATCCGTGATGGTGTTCCTGCAAAAGGTATGATAAGTTGGAAAACTCAATTAAATCCAAAACAAATGGAAGAAGTTGCGAGTTATATTATGATTTTCAAAGGAACAAATCCACCAAACCCGAAAGCACCTGAAGGTATAATATATTTAGACAGTACCGGTAATTCTAATATTGATTCGTTGAAAACAGATACGACAAAGAGTAAGTAAATAAATTTTGAAAGAACAAACTACTGATATATATAGAGACAGAATTTCAATTCTCAATGAAAAAGGGAAAAGAAAATGGATATATCCGAAAAAACCATCCGGAAAATTTTATAAGCTGAGAACTATAGTCAGTTGGTTTTTATTATTAATTTTGTTTGGAATGCCATGGATAAAAACAGACGGTCATCCGTTTGTATTATTTAATATAATTGAAAGAAATTTTATAATTTTTGGGAAAGCATTTGGACCTCAGGATTTTTATTTGATTGTTATTTTTGCAATTACATCAATTGTTTTTCTTATTCTGTTCACGATAATTTACGGCAGAATTTTTTGCGGGTGGATTTGTCCGCAAACAATATTTCTTGAAATGGTTTTCCGTAAAATTGAATATCTAATAGATGGTGATGCTAACAGGCAAAAACAACTGGCAAAAGAAAAATTAAATTCAAAAAAACTTTTCAAAAGGGTTTTTAAATATTCATTGTTCTTTTTCATTTCATTTTTAATTGCAAATACATTTTTAGCTTATATTATCGGAGTTGATGAATTAATAAAAATTATTACCGATAATCCAAAGAATCATATATCAGGATTGATTGCAATCACAGCATTTTCAACTGCTTTTTTTCTTGTATTCACACTTATCCGAGAACAAGTTTGCATTCTTGCTTGTCCTTATGGCAGATTGCAAGGAGTATTGCTTGATAAAAACTCCATAGTCATAAGTTATGATTTCAAGAGAGGAGAACCGAGAGGACATCTTAAAAGAGGTGAAAGCGAGAGAACTTCTGGGGATTGTGTTGATTGTTTTCAATGTGTTGATGTATGTCCGACGGGAATTGATATTAGAAACGGAACACAACTTGAATGTGTGAACTGTACAGCGTGTATAGATGCCTGTAATAATATTATGGAAAAAGTTGGATTTGAAAAAAACTTAATAAAGTATGCGTCTTATAATCAGATAAACGAGAAAAAACCATTCAGGTTTACAGCCAGGATGGCAGGTTATTCTGCAGTATTAATACTTTTGATAACTACATTTTCAATTTTATTAATAAATAGAAAAGATATTAATGTGAACATTCTTAGAACACCGGGAATGTTTTTTCAGGAAATGCCTGGTGATAAAATTGCGAACATATATGATGTTAAGATATACAATAAAACATTTGATGAAAAAAATATTCAGTTTTTATCATCGGATGAATCATATATTGTCAATATACTTTCAGGTGAATCAAATATATTACCGATGAATCATAAGGATATAAAATTAATTATTACTAAAGATAAAAATAAAATAAATTCTTCATCAGATAAACTTAATATAAGTATATTATCCGGAGGAGAAAAAATAGACGAAGTGACAACTACTTTTATGGCACCAGTAAATAAAAAAGAAAAATGAGTTGGGGAACTAAAACAGTATTAACAATAGCAATTTTTGTATCCGGAATTATGACGATGGTATTTATATCAATGAATCAAAAAATTGATTTAGTCACTGATAATTATTATGAAAAAGATTTACTTTATCAAAACGAAATTGATAAAATAAACAATACACTTGAACTTGAAAAAAAACCTGAGATTAGAAAAACTGGAAATATTGCTACCATTATATTTCCTGAGAATGTAATTCCAGACAGCGGTAAAATATTGTTATATAAACCTGCTGATGATAAGCAGGATAAGGTTATTAGATTTTCAGAATTAAAAAATAACAGTTTGGATATTAATTTTGCGGAAATGACAAAAGGATTTTGGAGAATAAAAATAAACTGGGCTGTAAAAAACAAAGAATACAAAACAGAGGAATCATTTTATAACTGATGGAAATAATTTTGATAGGATTTTTAACGGGTTTAGCGGGAAGTTTACATTGCGTAGGAATGTGTGGACCACTTGCTATAGCAGTTCCGGCAGTTAAAAATAATTTATTCCTTTCAAAATTTTTTTATAATTCGGGAAGAGTTTTCACTTATACATTAATGGGATTATGTGCGGGATTAATCGGAGAGTGGATTTATTTAGATAAATTCCAAAGTTACTTTTCAATCATAAGCGGGATTATTTTGTTAGTGGGTTTAGTTTTATATTTAAATCAGACAAGATTACTTCAAATAAAATTTTTTAAAAAATTTCTCGGATTTTTAAAAAATGAAATCACAAGATTTTTTAAGATCAAAACTTATAAATCCGTTTTTATAACGGGTATATTAAACGGTTTACTCCCATGCGGTATGATTTATATTGCATTAAGCGGTGCTGTAATTACGGGCAATAGCATTTCCGGGATGTTCTATATGATGTTTTTTGGTTTAGGTACGTTACCTTTGATGATGGGTATTTCAGTTTATGGTGTTAAGATTAAAAATTTTATGGGAAAAAAAATTAATTACATTTCTCCGGCATTAATTACGATAGTAGCAATTTTACTTTTACTAAGAGGGTTAAATCTTGGTATTCCTGTAATAAGCCCTGAAGTTAAAAAAAATATAAATACAGAAATTTTAATTTGTGAATAAATTTGGAAACCGGGTTGGAGGAATTTATTTCCTCCTGAGTCTCCTCACTTAATAACTCCCGGTTTCCTTTTTCTTATGCTCTCGGATGAAATGTTTTATGAATTTCCTGAAGATATGTTGTATCAAGATGAGTATAAATCTGTGTTGTTGAAATATCAGAATGTCCGAGTAACTCCTGAATAATTCTAATATCAGCACCTCCTTCGAGTAAGTGAGTTGCAAACGAATGTCTGAGTGTATGAGGGTGAATTTCTTTTTCAATTCCTGCTTTATGAGCATACTTAGAAACAACATTCCAAATTGCCATCCTGGAAAGTTTTCCTCCTCTGAGATTTAAAAACAAAAAATTTGATGATTTTTCTTTTTTAATAAAATTCCTCAGTTCGTTAATATATTTTTCAATATAATTTAGAGCATACTTCCCTATCGGAATTATTCTTTCCTTTGAACCTTTTCCGGTTACAGTTATAAGTTTTTCTTCAAACTCAATGCGGTTAGTTTCGAGATTTATCAATTCACTTACTCTTAGCCCACAAGCATACATTGTTTCAAGGATTGCTCTGTCTCTGATTCCTGCTTTTTCAGATAAATCAACTGAGTCAAGAATTTTATTAATCTCATCAACAGATAAAACTTCCGGTAAATTTCTTTTTAATTTTGGACTTTCAATTAAGTCGGCAGGATTTGAATTAATTATATTCTCTGATTCTAAAAATTTAAAAAAAGATTTGAATGAAGAGATGTATCGTGAAATTGTTTTATCAGAAATAACTTCATCATCTTTTTTTAAACTTTTAGACTGTAACTGAATAAATTTTTTTAAATCGGAATCTGTAATTTTAGATACTTTTTCTATACCTTTAAATTCGAGATATTCAAATAATTTAGTTAAATCAAAATTATATGATCTGATT
>DOWN01000253.1:0-2338 GCA_003519545.1 Bacteroidota bacterium | reverse complement strand
TAAATTAAAATCATTTGAATTAATCGGTCTCAATTTCTTTATTTATATTGGGCAATTCTTTTACTTTTTCAGGATATTTAATTCTGTGGTGATGAATTCCGATAAGAATTTTGAGGAAAGCATTTTTTATTTTAGTCAGGTCCCTTAATGTCAATTCGCATTCATCGAGTTCACCTTCTGCAAATCTTAATCGGATAATTTCAATAATTTTTTTCTCAATTTTTTCCGGAGTAGGGTCTTCAAGAGAACGGGAAGATGCTTCGATAGAATCAGCAAGCATAACAATTCCTGTTTCTTTTGTCTGAGGTTTAGGTCCCGGATAACGGTAAACGGTTTCATTTTCCGGGAATATATTTTCCTGATCTTTAGATTTATTATAAAAATATGAAACCAGTGTTGTCCCGTGATGCATAGGAATAAAATCAATTAATACCTGTGGTAAATTATATTTTTGTGCGAGTTCAATACCCTTGGAAACATGAGATATAATTATTTCTGCACTTTTTTCAGGAGGTAAATTGTCGTGTCTGTTAATTTTATCAATTTGATTTTCAATAAAATATTCAGGTTCTATAGTTTTCCCTATATCATGGAAGTAACAGCCAACGCGTGCAAGGATTCTGTTTGCACCAATTGCTTCGGCGGCTGCTTCAGATAGATTTCCCATTACGATACTGTGATGAAAAGTGCCGGGTGCTTTTGATGACAATTCACGTAACAATGGGTGATTAAAATCAGATAATTCAACCAAAGTCAGATCAGTTGTGATTTTAAAAACTCTTTCGTAAAAAATTAATAAACCGTAAGCGATAATCGGTGACATAATAGAATTAATTCCACCGAATAAAAGTTCAATTAATATTTTATTTGTTGCTTCAGTTCTATCAAGACCTATAGCTAATATTGCCAGTGTATTCCCCGCAAGAATAAAAAAGAATGAGCGGAACATTTGATTCCGGTTTTTAATATCTCTCACGGAAAATATTGCGAGCACAGATCCTGTAAATGAAATAAATCCGATTGTATAATCTCCACCTCTAATAGCGGAAATTAAAAAACATATTATTACTGTAGTAAAGAATGCAAGTCTTGAATCGAAAATAATTGTTAACATTATCGCCGACACAGAGGCAAAAATCAAAAGTTCAACAGGAGCATTTACTGTAATTTTTAAACTTATAAACGCAAAAAAACTTATTATTATAATTAAAGATGAAATTAAACTTAGTTTTAGATTATCTCTGTAAATTCTATTTCTGATAAAGAACAAAAATAAAGAGAGAATTATAAGAAGGATTAATACATTTAAAAATTTTCCGACATATTGTTTGAAATAATCCTGCACTCCTAAAGTCTCAAGTCTTACTTTTTTATATGAGTCAAGTTTAAGTTTCGCTTGCCTAGTAATAGGGTCGTGCTTAGATATAATTCTTTCGTTTTCTCTGACAAATCCAAACGTTCTTGGAATTCTATCAATTCTGTTTGAAAGTTCTTTATCTGATGCTTCCTTATTGTAAATATAATCAGGAACAATAATTGTGTTAGCAATTTCCTCCGCAACAAGAGATAATTCTTCATTAGGAGTAATTTGTTTTATTCTTTGCCGGAGAGTAGTTCGTATTTTATTATTATCATAAAAGTCTTTTACATCAACCACTTCCTGCGGATCTTTATCATTCAGTCTTATAGAAATTTTACCTGATGTATTATTACTGACATCAGTATTTATTATCGGGTTATTATATATGTCCAGAATATTCTGAATCACAGCCGCTTTATATTTGGAATATTCAGGTTCATTATCTCCAAGATTTTTATTATATAGTTTATACAATGAATTCCATTCTTCAGGTGTAAATTCAATCAACAATTCTTTTTTCTCATCAGTTAAAACGGGAGAATTTATATCACCTTCTTTAGTATCTTCCAAAATTTTAGCACGGCTTAGAATCGCTTCTATAGAACTGAAAAGTTTATTTAAATCGAGTGAAATCTGATTTTGAGATGGAGTTTGAATTTTATCATAAACCGGAGCGAGATTTTTCAAAACTTGTTTTTTTTCTTCTTCATACTCTGCTTCATCACGGTAAATCGGAAAACTAAAAGGAGCAATTAAATCTTCATTTGACCAAACGGTACCAACTTCAAATTCAGTATCAATTGTTTTATAACTTGGCAACATTAAACTGATTACGATAAGCGTAATTAATCCGATTGCAAGTTTAACGGCATTATCCCGTGAAAGATTTTTCTTTCCGTCAAATTTAAATTTTTTGGTAATATTTTTTAAATTATTAATCAATAATTTCAGTTGAAGTAAAAATATAATATAATTTAC
>DOWN01000288.1 GCA_003519545.1 Bacteroidota bacterium | reverse complement strand
ACTTAATATCTATTAAATATGATAAAATGTAAAAATCAATTGAATCAAACAAATTCGTTCCATCTACATTTCTTGCCTGAAAAATAGCGAAAGTTTTTAAGTCATCTGTAGAATTAATATTTCAATTAGAAGATTCCGATGAACATAATTATAAACCTTAAAGTTTAGTTTAACTCATAAAGTTATTTTAATTTTATTGACTTTTACATTTAAAATAATACCCTTATATTTATAAGGGCGATAAAAACCCTCAATCGTTCTTTACATACTTGCATATATTTTATTCAAGCACACAATTACTAAAAATTTCTATTTAAAAACCTTACCATTCCTTGACCGTTTCTTTACCATTTCTTACCAAAAAAATTATTTCGCAATCATCTTATTTAATGGCGATTTCACTCATTCCTTTTTCCTTTTTTATATTCTTTTTTAAACTTAAACTTGTAAGATTTTAAGTTGGAAATTAAAGATTTTAAACATTCAATACAGTTAAGAGTAAGGTCATTTGAAGTTGATTCGCAAGGAATCGTTCACAATGCTGTGTACTTACAATACTTTGAAACCGGCAGAATTGAATACAGAAGAAATTTTGGAATTCATCTCAGACCGGACGGTGTTTTTTCCGACGGTATGAAAGTTGTCGTCGCAAGAAACGAAATTGATTATTTTATCCCTTCTTATTTGGATGAATTATTAGATGTCCACACAAAAATTTCCTGGATTAAAAACTCTTCCTTTTGTTTTGAACAGTTAATAATAAAAAATCTCAATAAGCAAACAATCTGTCAATGTTCAGGAATACTCGTTAATCTGAATTCAAAAACTAATACTCCTGAAAAAATAGATTCTAAATTTATCAATGAAGTTAAAAATTTCGAAAAAGAATTAATCTTAAAAACCTGATTAAAATTAAATATTTAAATAACAAAGTTTCTAAAATCACTTTATATATGTTATTCTTCAATAGATTAAAAAATATTTTTATTGTTTTATTTTGTTTAAGTTTTGTGTTATGTATTCCAATGTTCTTCAGTTCATGTGAACAATCATTTGTAAATCCTGAAACAAGTACTTTTCCTCCGGAAATAGAAGAATTATTCAATACACCTTATAATGCTTCAAATAATACCTGTGCGTCAGTTGCTTGTCATAATTCAGAATCGCGGGCAGGCGGTTTGGATTTGGTTAACTGGAATAATGCTATGAACGGTTCTTCACAGGGAACTATGATAATTCCTTTTAACGGCTTTTGGTCTCATTTAATTTTTGTTGTAAATTCTGATACTAATTTTGCACCTGTCGTTGACTTATTACCGAGTATTCATAAAATGCCGGCTGATAAAGTATCTCAACTAAAAACTTGGATTGATAACGGTGCTGCTAATAAAAACGGTGAAACCGCGTTTAATTCAATTTCAGTTCCTTGCTTTATAACTAATCAGGCATCTGATTTAATTGCTGTTGTAGATCCTGCAAAAAAATTAGTTACCCGATTGATTCCTGTTGGCGGAAGAACTCAATCACTCGATGCTCCGCATTATGTTACCTCAGACCCTGCAGGTCAAAGTATTTATGTTTCTTTAATTCAGGAAGGATATATCGAAAAATATAATGCATATAACTATCAGCAAACCGGAAGACAACAAGCCGGGCTTAACCCTGCTCATATTGTAATAGATTATTCAAATCAATTCGGATATGTCTCAAACTTTGATGCTTCCGGAACTGAAAGAAGAGTTAAAAAATTTAATGCGAATACTCTTGCAATTATTGATACAGTAACTGATCAAAGAATGAATGCACCTCACGGTATGGCTATGTCTTCAAATAATCAATTTTTATATGTTGCATCACAAATAGGGGAGTATTTATTCAAAATAGATTTATCAACTTTTGAAATTGAAAATATGGTTCCGATTGGTCCGGGTGTCCCTCCGAACGGAAATGGAACAGGTCAATACAGACCATATCAAATTGCAATCTCTCCCGATAATTCAAAATTATTTGTATCTTGCGTTGGTCCTTCCGGAAATACTAATCCTGATGTTGTAAAAGTTTTCGACGCTAATACTCTTGCATATATTCAAAATATAACGGTAGGGGATAACCCATTGTTATTAAAATTTTCACGTGATGGTAATTATGTTTTTGTATGCAACAGAAATTCCAATACGGTGTCAATTATTAATTCAACCGGTTTAAATGTAATTAAAACAATTGATTCGGCAGGAATTCAACCTCATGGTGTTGACTTCACTGCAGATGGTCAATATGCAGTGATAGCCTGTGAAACATTGATTGGTTTTGACGGACATCATCCGACAATTGGTTCATTCAGACCAGGAGTATCAAGAATGATTAGAATGTCTGATTTAACTTTAATGCCTGAAAAATTAGAAATGGCTTCGTTTCCGGCAGGTATTGTAATTTTACCATATTATTGATATTTTTAAACAAAAATAAATTTTTTTTAACCAAATAAATAAAACACAGGGAAATGAAAAAATTATTCATTTTAATGTTCTTAGTTTTATTCAGTGGTGAAGCATTTTCTGATGCAATTGTTTCCAACCGATTAAAACAAAGAATGTCATCAATGAACCCTTTTGAATATACAAGGACACTTGTATTAATGAAAGATGTAGTTGATATTTATGCTATTGATCAGCAGTTATACGCTCAAAACGTGAATCTGCTCGACAGGCAAAAAATCGTGATCACTACTCTTCAAAATAAGGCAAATTCAACTCAAGGACCGATAATTGCTTATCTTGAAGAGCAGAAAAAACTTGGAAAAGTTAGAGAGTATATCGCTTTCTGGATCACTAATATGTTTTATATAGATGCTACTAATGAAGTTTTAAATGCCTTATCAAGAAGGACTGAAATTTCATTTATGGATTATGATGAATTGAGTTTTAATGATAAACCAATGTCAGATACTTATGAAATATCAAATACTCCAACTGAATCAATTGAGAATGGTCTAAGAGCAATCAAAGCTGATTCTCTATGGAGAATGGGATATACAGGAGCAGGAAGAACTGTTATGAACATTGATGGTGGTGTTGATGGAAATCACATTGCATTAGGTTCAAGATGGTGGGGAAATAACGGTCGTCCTTGGTATCATGCATGGTTCGATCCGATTTCACCGTTTTCACAGTTTCCATTTGACTGCGGATCACACGGAACACATACTATCGGTATTATGACCGGTAGAGGCCCAAGTGATACTGTGGGTGTGGCGATTGATGCAAGATGGATGGCAGCAGGCGTTACTGACTGTCCCGGTGCATCATATCCATCAATGAATATTGCTTCATTTCAATGGGCTATGAATCCTGACAGTAACATCGCTACTATGGATTATCCTGATGCTATCAGTTGTTCTTGGCAGGATCCGAATGCAGGAAATCAATGTGATGTAAATAATATTTATAATCTAACATTATCAGCAGTTGAAGCAGTCGGTATCGGTGTTTGTTTTTCTGCAGGTAACAGCGGACCAAATGCATCAACAATTACACCTCCAAAAAATATGAATATTGATTCTGTTCATATATTTGCTGTCGGTGCTGTTGATGGAAATATCAACGGATGGCCAATTGCAAGTTTCTCAAGCCGTGGACCTTCTACATGCGGTGGAACAGGAACTCTTGCTATCAAACCTGAAGTTGTAGCACCGGGAAATAATGTGCGTTCAACAATTCCTAATAATAACTACGGAAATAATAGCGGTACATCAATGGCATCTCCTCACGTCGGAGGTTCTATTGCTTTATTAAAACAAGTTGCTCCAAATCTTACAGGTAAACAGATTAAAGCAATATTATTTTCAACTGCAACTGACTTAGGAACTGCAGGTGAAGATAATACATACGGAAGAGGAATGATTGATTTAATGGCTGCATTCAGAAGAATTGCAAACTATCCGTTAAATTCATTCAACGTTCAGACTCCTGCAGCAGGAACTATGTTAACTTCCGTACCGGGTGGTTCAACTGTATTTAATATCGGTTGGGATACTTCAGCAACAGGTGCATATTACAAATTCATTTTCGGTTCACCTAATGCTACTAACAGACAGATTGTAATTCAAACTACATCAAATAGTTTAAACATAACTTCAGGTCAACTTGATGTTTTATTATCAGGATTAGGTGTTATGCAAGGTGGTCAATTAGTTGGTCAATGGGATGTATGGGCATTCAGAAATGCTTCCACAGATTCTATAAAAGCAACAAACGGACCAAGAGCAATCACACTTAGAAGAGGAACAGTGAATAATACTCCTGTAAATCTTTTAAATCCTCCTACTAATACAACTGTAATTACATCAGTATTTAATAATTCTAATATAAATATTAACTGGTCAAAATCAGGTGACGGTGCTTATTATAAATGGATGTTTGATTCTCCTAATTTTGCAGGTGCACCTTTATTAAGTGTATTGTCAAACAATAATGGTTTTGATTCAAATCTGACTTTAGTAAATTCAAATCTTGACGGTATTTTAGGTTCATTAGGATTAAATCCGGGTGATTCTATTACAGGTCAATGGAGAGTTTATGCATTCAGAAGTGCTACAGACTCTGCAGCATCAAATCAAACTTTTAACATTACATTAAGAAGACAATCTAAAGGTGATGTAATTGTTGTTTATGATTCAACAGTTGCGAATTGCAGAATCTCAAGAGATTCTATTCTTGCAGGATTGAATTCAAGAAATGTAACATTTGATTTATTTAACAGAGGTTCAAATACAAGCACAAATGTAATTTCATTCAGAGGATATAAAAAAGTTATTCTATTAGGTGAAGGAACTTCTGTTGCGTCTAACAGAACTAAAGATTCTTTAAAAGCATATCTTTCATCCGGCGGAACTTCAATCTCAACAAAATCAAAACTGATTATTTTTGCTGAAGATGTCGGTTATCACTGGGGAAGAGCAGCATCAACTTATTATGATTTAGATTACGTTTCAAATACACTCGGTTGGACTTGGATTTCTGACAGACCAACAGGATCTACCGGTCCTGAAGGTTTAAGAGGTGTAGTTGTAAATCCGGGACTGAAAGATTCCACTTCAGGTCCATGGCCTGATGTATTAGCAAAATCAACTGTTCCGAGTTTATCATATTTATATGAATTCACAAGAGTACCAGGAAATTACAACGGTGTAGGAAGAATGGCAAATAATTTTAATGTTGCTACTTTCGGCGTTGATTTCGAGTCACTTAAAAATGCAAACGGTGGTGCAAGCGGATCACCGCAGAGAAGGTTATTAAATGCGGCTTTGGATTATGTAGATCAGATTACACCTACTAATATTGAAAATCCATTGTCTGTACCTACTGTTTATGATTTATCTCAGAACTATCCGAATCCATTCAATCCTGTAACAAGAATTAACTACAGCATTCCTAAAGCAGGATTTGTAAAATTGAATGTATATGATATTACAGGTAAATTAGTTGCTCAGTTAGTTAATGAAACTAAAGCACCCGGATATTATTCAATCGAATTTAATGGAAACAATTTAGCATCAGGTGCATACTTCTACAGAATAGAAGCAAGTGAATATGTAAACGTAAAAAGAATGATATTAGTGAAGTAATAGGGAAGTAAATAAAAGACATAAAAAAACCCTGACCGGAATACCGGTCAGGGTTTTTTATTTGAATAAAAATTTTTTATTTTGCCATCATCATTTTAAATACTTCAGTTCTGTCATAAGATTTAATACGGTAAAAATAAATACCGCTTGGTAAACCGCTGCCGTTAAAATCAACTGTATGTTCACCGGGGCTTAATGACTGGTCTAACAATACTTGAACTTCTCTTCCGATTCTGTCATAAACTGTTAGTGTTACGTTGCTTGTTTCAGGCAGAAAAAAAGTTATTTTTGTATTTGGATTGAATGGATTAGGAAAATTTTTTGCTTTGAAGTAAGTATCTTCAATATTTTTTCTTGTTGTATTTTCAGTTGTAGCAGTCAAATTCTCAGTATTCACTATTTCAGAAACGAGAGCAATACCTGAAGTGAACACTGATTCATTATAATTAGGACCTGCTTCAAACTCAACTCTTAATGCAAAAGCAGGTTCTTCGGTAACAGCAAAATCATCTTTGTGAGCAGATATAATTTTAAAAGTCTCTTCATCTAATTTGAATTTAACTTCTTTCCAACCTTTGAAATCTATTGAAATTGGTTTTGCTTCAAGCAATATATCCTGATCATCATTATAAGTATTGTTGTTATCAACATCATAAATAAGAGATACTTTCACTTTGCAGTCATTTTCAGCACCTTTAAGCATAAGGTTCACAAAATTACCGGCAGTATATAATTGTTCTTCAACTTTTTCAATTTTTCCGATATATGAATTAGGTTTAACCGGAGATTTTGAAAAAATTTCAGCAAATCCATTTTCTTTATTATCCTCATTATGAGAATATTTCATTTCCAATCCGCCCCAAATCCAGTTAGGAAGGGCTTTCTTGGAGAAGTCATCATAAATATTAGATTGTTGAGAGTATGATAGATTTGTAAGGGTAAAAATACATATAAAAATATATGATAATAAAATGAGATTTCTTTTCATAAATACATTTTAAAAATTAACTAAATAGGGGAATAAAATTTATTTTAGTAAAGTCATTCGTCTAACAGACGTTGAACCATTCATTTGTAACTTGTAAATATAAATACCTGATGTAAATTCGGATGCATCAAAAGTAACTTGATACACACCCGGTTTCTGATAATTATCTACCAAAGTTCTGACTTCCTGTCCTACTAAATTATAAACCTTGAGGGAAACGAAACCTTCTGAGTTTAATTTATAACTGATAGTAGTGGAAGGATTGAATGGATTGGGATAGTTTTGATAAAGTCTGAAATCATCCCCGAAAGCTGAGTTTCCGGAGCTAATTCCATCTTTTTTGCTTGAGAAATGATTGTTATCAGCAACCGCTAAGTTTGAGCCGCTGATAATGACCATTACTACAATTAAGATGTATAATACTGATTTCATTATAGTTTACAGTTTACAATTAAATAAAAATAAAAACTAAAAAATTAAAAATCAATTCCAAAAAATATGAAAAATCCCCCTGAAAAATTGAATTTTCAGGGGGAGGTTAAAAATTAAATTTCGATTGCTATGATACGAACTTCCTTTTCAGGAGTCATAACTTTAAAAATAACAACATCACCTTTGCTTTTTCCGTTTAAAACAGAATTCAATTGCTCAACGTTCTCAATGTCTTTTTTATCTGCCTGCAAAATCACAAATCCTTTTCTTAATCCACGTTTAAATGCTTCTGAATACATTTTTACATCTGAAATAACAACTCCTTTACTTAAATCATAATTACTCAACATAGAACCGGTCATATCGGAAACTGATAAACCTAAAGCATCAAAACTTTTCTGATTAAGGTCTTTATTCATTTCACCTTTGTTTGGATTACTACCTGCAAGTGTTTCATTCGGTTCAACTCTTGGTTTCAGAGTTACAATTTTTTCTAATGTACTTCCATCTCTGAAAACTTCAAGTTTTGCCTGTTCACCCGGTCTTTTTTCACCTATAATTGCCTGTAACTGATTAGAAGCATTAACTTCAATACCATCAACTTTCAGAATTACATCACCAATTTGTAAACCTGCTTCTTCACCTGCACCACCGGGAACTAAACCTTGAATTAATACACCTTTTGCTTTATCAAGCCCTAAACCTTTTGCTTCTTTAGAATCAACATCTTTAATTTGAACACCGATATATCCACGTGTAATTTTTCCGTTTTTAATTAATTCCTGTGCAACATTCTTAGCCATATTAATTGGAATCGCAAATCCATAACCTTGAAAATATCCGGTATTTGATTTAATCGCAGAGTTTATACCAATAACAGAACCAGAAACATCAACTAAAGCACCACCTGAATTACCCGGATTGATAGCAGCATCTGTTTGTATAAAATTATTAATTGAATATGCGTCACCTGAAACCTGAACATTTCTGCCAAGTGCGGAAACGATTCCCGAGGTTACTGTATTATTAAGTCCTAATGGATTACCAACAGCGAGAACCCATTGACCAACCTGAACATTATCAGAGTTTCCAACTGTAGCAACAGGTAAATCACTTGCTTCAATTTTTATAACTGCAATATCTGTGTTAGGATCAGCACCAACTAATTTTGCTGAAAATTCTCTTTTATCTGTAAGTATAACTTTGATTCCGTCTTCAGAAGCATTACCTACAACGTGGTTATTTGTGATAATATAACCGTCATTAGAAATAATTACACCGGAACCTGAACCTTGAGAGGGCATTTGATCACCGAAATCAAAATCAGGACCGAAGAAAAATTCAAAATTTTTATTTTGATCTTTTTGTTCATCTTTTTTACCCTGATTAGTAACTTCGATATACACAACTGTTGGAGTTACCGCTTTAGAAATTTCCACGAATGCATCGTTTAAACCGGCAACACTTGGATTTATATTAGTTATAGGTGCATTAGTTTTGAACTCAATATCAGTACCTGCTTTGAGATTTCCTTTATTAAAAGCGGCAATTAAAATCGCTCCGAAAGAAATAGCAAAGACCAGCAAGATTGCACCTGCAAAGATTGATTTATTTTTCATATTTTAGATTTCTCCTTAAAGTAAAATTGCTTTTTCAAGCGGTAATTATTTTTCAATATATTTAAAAACTTTTTTTGTATTAGAAAATTTATTATTAGTTAATTCCATTTTAATAAATGAATCAAGAGTATTCACAATTCTATCACATTTATATAAACCCATTTGAGATTCAAAATCCATACCATTGTTAAAAATTATTTTCATTTGGTCAAAATCTTCATTATTTATATTTAATGCGTCATTAATTAAATAAGTTTCGTTAATATTTTTGACATTATTGACACTAAATAAGTTTAAACCAAGCAGTTTAAGAATTCCTAATTGAAAACAAATAATCCGGTTAAAACGTTTAAAATCAGTATCATTTAATTTTCTGAACTCAGAAATTATAAAATCAAAAATCAAAGGATTAACATAATAATCTGACAGTGAATTGTTAATGAGTTCCATAAACTTGAATCCACAGTTTAACCTGTTAAGATCAGTTTTGATAACATCAAATCCCAGAATCAGTTCGGATTTTGAAATTGTCTGTAAATCTCTGTTTTCTTTTAAATTTAAAACAACCGAAAAGTGATTAAAATAATCAAATACACCTGATTGTTTAGAATTTGTATTTCTAACACCTTTTACAACAGCATTAAACTTTCCCGTATCTTTACCAAATAAAGTAACTAATTTACTTGAATCACTAAACTTACGGGAACGAAGAAGAATACATTCAGTTGTTATTAAACTCATACGTTTCTTAAAATGCCGTGTTTCAAAATCAATTAAATAGAGTTTTTATATTATTAATATAATTATAGCCGTTTTTAATTCTGACAGGATTTCCGAGTAATCCATTTTTTGAATAAAGAATTAATGTGGCAACTCCTGAGATACTGTCAGGTGCAAGATCACCGGTTAAAGGAAGAATTAATTTATTAACTTCGATTCTTCCGGTAGCAGGTGAATTAATTTCTTTAAATTCATTAAAATTAATTTCTATAAGACTATTATTAAAATAATATTCAGTCATATAATCATCAGATATAGCAAGTCTCAAAATTTCAGATGAGTTTTTCACAATTGAATCGATATTTTGTTTAACAACATCACCTGAAACTGTTTTTTTTTCAGAGACATTATTTTTAACCAAAAAAATTTCAATATTATCCGAAGAGCAACCCAAAAATATAAACAAATATATAAAAAATTTCATAATAAAAAAAACGGCAGGGGAGTAAACACCCTGCCGGAATAGATAAATTTTAAAAAAATTAATTTATTGCAACTTCATCTAATAATATTGCTGTGTCATAAATACTATCTCCAACATCTCCCGCCTCAAGTTTTATTGTAATTACTTGATTTCGATAAGGTGTTACATCAAATGAAAGAGTTTGCCAGTCAGTCATATATACATCGCCCTGATCGAAAACAATTCCCGGAGACATTCTTATTAATGTTCCCTGATTCATAGTAGTTGCACCGAACTGAGCGGCAATCTGGTCAATTGTCCTTCTGAATACAACCACTTCAGCACCGGATTGAGTTACAATTTTTACCTGGAAGAAATCCTGAAACTGAGAGCCGATAAATTCAAGAAACTCTTCAGAGAGGAAATTCCATTTTAGTGAAATAGTTGATTGAGTATTTGTAACAATAAAACACTGTATAAGAGAACCGCTTGCGGTTGTGAACCCGAGACCTGTCGATATTATACCCATTGAACTTCCTTGTGTCGGATTAATTGAGCCGAGTCTTGAGATAACTCTTCCGTCTCCGTCTTTAGTCCAGTTTTCAAGATTTCCGGTTTCAAAATTACCATTTGAAAGAGAAAGAGAGAATGACATATCGTTTGAACCTTTAATCTGATAGACTGCATTTGGAGCTCTCGGATCGGTTGCAGCAAAGAAAGACTGCCCTGTGTTTAATCCGCGGGCAAGCCGTTTAGTAAGAGTATCAGCCATTATTACCGCGAAATCAGAGTTAACAACTTTTGTATAACCATAATAAGTTTTTGCACCTTTGCCTGTGAATGCATTTTGTAAATCAGCATTCATAGTTCCTTCACAGGAATTATTCAAAATAATTGAATTCGGAAAACTTCCCGCGAGATTAGAAACAAATGTGCTTTTCATTCCATAAACATTTCTGCTTACGTTAACACCACCGGTGCTTGAAATTACAATGTTATTGAAAATTCCAAGTCTTCCTGCGGACAACATTGGTCTGTAAGTATTGTAATTAGTTGCGTTAGTATCAAAAGTTTCCCCTGATAAAAACCATCTTCCCTGAACACCGTGAGTAGCCAATACTACAAATCCGTATTTAGTCATATCAAGAATTGATTTAACTGTCGCTTCCTGATTTACGAGTTCAGTGAAAGTAAATGCTTTACAATTACTTGTGTTTAAATTTTCTTTAATCTTAGTTCTTTCATTATATGGAGCAAAAGCCGCTTCATAAGGAGCATAGATTAATACGTTTCTGTTCCCGACAGTATTAGGATCTAAGTTAATATTATCCCGTTCGATTTGAGAACTTGGTTTAACGAATAAAGGATTATCACCCCTTGTCTGTCTTTCAATAGGAACTGTTTGTTTGGTATTACGTTTAGTTTTTAGCGAATCACTTCCTGAAGGTCTGTGAACTGATGTGATATCATTTGGATTAATAAAACCACCTCTTGTATTTACCGTTCCGCTTGCATCTGCGGTAGAGAGAATAAGACCACCGGTTAATCCGCTAGAAAAATTAACTTCAATTGAAGTGCTTCCGGATGGACCAACAACACTTGAAACTCCTGGCTGAGTTTGTAAAAATGCGACTGTTGTATTGTAAGCGGTTGTATAATTATTTACATTTCCGCCTAATGCTGTTACAAAAGTGTTTTGACCTGCGGCTAAAACAGATGTAACTTGAGTTACATTTGAAGAAGAAATTAAATTGAATACTGTTACGGTATCAATTTTTGATTTACCTGAAACTGAAACACCGCCTGTGGTTACATTTGCACCTGCGATATATCTTGAAGCACCTGTTGTGCTTTCAACAAGCGTAAAAATTCCGCTAAAAACTCCGTCACCGGCTATTTCATCACCGTTACCGAGATTTCCGTTATCCTGTAAAAATCCGAGTTGAGTGGAGGGATTGCCACTGTTATCGGCTTTTGAAAGTCGAACTAAAGTATCAGAAATAGAAATTCCTGAGCCTAAAGTAAACCTGAAAGTTACATTTGTGGATGTGTTTTGTTCAATTATATCAGGAGAGGATTCCAAAGTACCTATTTCGGGACTTGTAGGGTCAGGAGGAACGACCGGATTTTCAGTACTGCAACTTCCTATGAGAGCAAACAGAGATATAAGAAGAGAGTATGAAAAAAATTTGTAAAAAGATTTCATTTTCCTCCTTTTTAATGTGGATGGTGAAAAATACGGAATTTAATTTTAATAATCCAAATTAAACTTTTTCTTATTCCAGCAATTTATAGCGGGGTAAATTATTCTAAAATAAAATATTAATATGTAATTAAATTTTTAAAATCATCAAATCTTTTATTAATTTGATCTGTATTTAAGTTTCTTAATTTTTCTATTGAAAAATCTTCAACACAAATAGATGCCATTACACTTCCGTAAATAATTGCTAATTTAATATTCTCAGTTGAGAAATCATTAGTTTTTGCAATCCATCCCATAAAACCGCCTGCAAATGTATCACCGGCACCTGTGGGGTCAAATACTTTTTCTAACGGATATGCCGGAGCGAAAAATATTGATTCACCATGAAATAATAAAGCACCGTTTTCACCTTTTTTAATAACAACAATTTTTGGTCCCATTGTGAAAATTTTTCTTGCAGCGGTCACTAGGTTATATTCATTTGTTAACTCACGTGCTTCACTGTCATTTAAGAGAAGTATATCAACTTTTTTGAGAGTTTCAATTAATTCTTTATGTTTAGTTTCAATCCAGAAGTTCATTGTATCACACATAATTAAATTCGGTTTTTCAACCTGATTGATTATAGACATTTGAATCTCAGGATCAATATTTCCTAAACAAAGATAGTCTGCTTTTTTTAAATTTTCGGGAATTACAGGATTGAAAACAGATAAAACATTTAATTCAGTGGCAAGAGAATCACGTGTATTCATATCGTAATGATATTTACCATGCCAATAAAAAGATTTCATATCATTTCTCTGAACGATCCCTGAAGTATTAATCCCTTTAGACTGAAGAAATTTTAATTCTTTTTCGGGAAAATCATTACCGATTATGCTGACAAGATTTATGTTATTCGTGAAATAACTTGCTGAAAGAGAAATATATGTACCGGAACCACCAATGGTCATATCTGCTTTACCGAACGGAGTTTCGATAGTATCAAAAGCAACTGTACCTACAACTAATAAACTCATTTAAAATTTCCTTTCTTTAATTTTTTATTTTAGAATAAAAAGTTTATTTACCTTTTAAATAAAATAC
>DOWN01000127.1 GCA_003519545.1 Bacteroidota bacterium | reverse complement strand
CTCAACTCTACAGAATTCAAAGAACGTTTAATTTCTGCCTTTGTTAAAATAATTTTTTCTGCTTTTAATTTTTCAATTTCCGTAACACAATTTTTTATTTCTTTATCAGACATTAAACCAAAAATTATGAACAGATTATCATAACTGTAACTTTTAAGATTTGATTTTAAGTTTGCCAACGCTTGAGAATTATGAGATACATCAATTATTACAAAAGGATTTTTTTTGATTTGTTCAAACCTGCCGTGAAAGTTTGAGTTAACCGAAACGTTTTTTATTCCTGATATGAGTTCAGATTTTTTAATTTTAAATCCGAAGTAATAAATCAAAACAGATACTGAAGACATTACGGTATTAAGATTAATCTTCTGAAAAGCAGGGCTTATTTTAATATCTAAATTTATTTTATCTAAAAGATTTTCTTTACCGGAATTAATTAAATGTGTTTTTAATTTTGCACATCTGTCCTTTATAATTTCCAAAGAATTTTTTGGGAGTTTGCCTGTTACACAAAAAGAATTTTTTTTAATTATACCTGCTTTTTCTCGTGTGATTTTTTCAATACTGTTCCCAAGAAAAGATGTATGGTCAATACCTATTGCTGTGATTATTGAAATCAAAGGATTTAAAACATTTGTCGAATCAAGACGACCACCAAGACCTGTTTCAATTACTGCAATATCAACTTTTTTAGATTTAAAATATTCAAAAGCCATTGCGGTAGTAACTTCAAAAAAACTTGGCTTAATTTTTTTTATTATCGGATTTATTTTTTCTACAAATTTGATAATAAAATTTTTTGAAATTAATTTTCCGTTTACAGAAATTCTTTCACGAAAATCAAGTATATGAGGAGATGTATATAAAGCAGTTTTATATCCGGATTCAATTAATATAGAATTTAAGTAAGAAGAAACACTTCCCTTTCCGTTTGTACCTGCTATGTGAATTGATTTAAAACTATTCTGCGGATTTCCGAGATAGTCAAGAATATATTTTATGTTGTTTAAATTATATTTTATTCCAAGTCTTTCAAGACTGAATAAATATTTTAATAAATTGTTATATGATAAATTTTTAACCAAAAGCAGCGGGCATTATCAACTAACAATTTCTTTTTTTCTTTTAATAATTGAAATAAAAAATCCCATTACAAGAATTATAGTTCCTGCCCAAAGAATATTAATGAATGGTTTTATTGAAGCATTTATAATTAATGACTCAGCGGTCACATCACCTTCTTTAGGTTGTTTTGTTCTGTTATCAACTATAGCAAGAGTGGCAGTTGCACCTCCCTGATCTTCACCGACTATATTCATTTTAACAAAATAAAAACTATAATTACTATTTCCTGACATTTTGGTTTCAAAATATTCAGGATTTCCTTCAACATATTTAATTTTAGGAAGAAGTGTTTCGGTATATTTAGAATCTTTAACTTTTATTTTAGCACCAATTTCAAAATTCCCCGATTGAATTTCTTCGCCACCCGGTGTCATATTTCCCATATCAAAATCAATAAACTCCACATTAACATCACCGATTTGTTTTATCTCACCTTTTTTGAAAACCACCATATCAGTATCACCAAATACCTCCGGTTCAACAAGTCCCATAGGAGAGATGTATAAATCTTTAGTGCTGAAGTTTGCGATATCCGGATTTTTCATAACACCTTCTGAGAAACTGCTGTAATACATTACAGGTTTCAGCACCATTTCTTTACCGTCTTTTTCAAGTAATATATTGAAATGATATTTAGTATCTTTTCTATTATTAGGATCTTCAAAAGTGCTTGCCCCTATGTATGTCATAGTATAACCGAAAGCACTAACGGGTTTATTAATTTCAAGAGTTATATTTTCATCTTTACTGTATTTAGATGATGCGATAATACCAAGAAAGAGCAAAGCCAAACCAATGTGAGCAATATAAGCACCGACATTATCTCTTTGTTTTTTGAATACTCTCACTGCAATTTCAGCATTAACAAAGAATGAGAATAAAGCCGCAAGAGCAAAAATTGCAAACAGAAAATCTCTCACACCTACAATAACTAATCCGACTGTTACAATTGAAGCAAGGATTAAAGGAAAAATTAATCCTTTGAAAAAAGTTTTTTCATCGGAAGTTTTCCATTTTAAAAGTAAACTCATACCATTAATGAATGCTATCATAATGGCGATTGGTAAATTCATCTTATTATAAAACTCTATATCAATTGAACCCTTTGCAATAATGGGCCAACTTGTTCCTGCAAGTATAACAATAGCAGAAGCACATAGAGTTAAAGCACCGACAAACAAAGCAGACTCTCTTGTTAAGAGTTTGTTTGGCTCGGCATTTAAATTTTTTAATTCTTTAAATCTTAAAATGAATGCAAGTAAAGAAATTAATATAAAAGATGATATAAAAACTATAAGAGATAAATAAACTTCCTGACCCGGATCAACAAAAGAGTGAACAGATGAATCACCGAGAATTCCGCTTCGTGTAAGAAAAGTTGAATATAAAACGAGAAGATAAGCAGAGATACAAAGTATTAGATTTGTTTTTTTATACCCGCCTGTTCTTTTTTGTGCAACCATAGTGTGTATAGCCGCTACAATAATCAGCCAAGGAATGAATGAAGAATTTTCAACAGGATCCCAAGCCCAGTATCCACCCCAACCAAGAACACCATAAGCCCAGTAACCACCCATCATAATACCAAGACCTAAAATTCCACCGCTGAATAATAACCAGGGTAAAGCGAAGTTAATCCAGTCTTTATATCTGTTTTTCATCAACGTAGCAACAGCAAAACAGAAAGGAACAGCCATTGAAGAAAAGCCAACAAATAAAGTAGGGGGGTGAATGGACATCCAGAAATTTTGTAACAATGGGTTTAAACCGCGACCATCTTGCGGTATAAAACCATATTCAACTTCACCTGCAAAAGAATCCCAGACATAATTAAAAGGTGATTTTAGAATGAGAATAAATGTAAGAAATCCAAGCACAAGAGAAAAGACAGCCATAACTTGAGGTTCAAGTCTGTCGCCTTTGCCAAGATACCTCATAAGAAAAATTCCGATAACCGCAGTCATAAAAGTCCAAAGCATAAAACTTCCTTCCTGTCCGGAATAGAAAGTAGAAATTAAAAGAGCAAGCCCGAGTTCACGATTGCTTTGTTCCCAAACGTAAGTATATTGAAACTGGTGGTCAAGAATTATAAAAAGCAAAAAGGCAGAAGCACCTATAACACTAGCCGCAGCAATGTTATAAAAAGTCCTGCCGAATTTTAAAAATTTTTCTTTTCCGAAATGTACCAATAGAAAAGATACAATCGAAAGCACTGCACAAATAGTTGCAGAATATATGAGAAATTTACCTAACATTTATCAACTTTCTTTTTTAATATCCTCCGGAGAGGCTTCGTATTTAGAAGGACATTTAGTGAGAATATCAGAAGCCAAAAAATTCCCGTCTTTAATTTTACCTTTAACTACAATGGCTTCAGCCACTTCAAAATTATTTGGTTTCGCACCTTCATAAATTACTTTCATTTCGGTATTGCTGTCATCTTTCATATAAAATACGAAAGTATTAGTATTCCCGTCGAATTTAGTTTCTTTGTCTTTTTGCCAATAGCCTTTAACTTCCACTTTACGCAGTCTTTTTTCTGCCTCTTTGAAATCTACATATTCAATTTTGCTTTCAGAGAAAACAGTGAAAGCAATGGCACCAAACACGAGAATAATAAAACCCCCTATCCACATTTTTAGTTTGGAGTTCATCAGTTACTTCCTTTTTTTTCCAAGTCTTTAAGTTTTTTTTCTATACGGTTAAGATATAGAACTATCCCTATCCAAATAATTAAAGTTATAAGTAATACAACGTATAAATCATTAGTTTCGAGAAAAGCATAGAGACTATTCAATTTAAATTATTTTTAATTTTTAGATTTAGAATTTCAGTTTTAACTTTCAGTTGAAACATATACAAAAATAAAAAAGTGAAACCGACCATTGAAGTCAGAAAAATATATAGCATTTTAGGATCCATATCAATTTTACCGCGTGAGTTCACAATCGGATCGGGATGTAAAGTATCAACAACTCTCGGCATAATGAATACAAAAAAAGGAACCGTTACAAATGCAAGAATTGCATATACTGAACTTAATCTTGCTCGTTGTTCATAGTTATCAATGGAAGCACGAAGAACAAAATATGCACCGTAAATTAATAAAAGAATAAAAATCGAAGTCTGTCGCGGATCCCAGTTCCAAAAAGAACCCCAGTTAAATTTAGCCCAGAGAGAACCTGTCGCAGTTGCGAGAATACAAAAAATGAAACCGAGTTCAGCAGCAGAAAACTGTTTTACATCATACTGAGGGTCACGTGTTTTCAGATATTTAATGGCATAAACCATTGACATAAAAAATGCAACAACAGAAATCCATGACATCGGTACGTGATAATATAAAACTCTTGCTTTATCTCCGAGTGCAGGAATATAAGGTATTGGCACAAGGAAACTCAGAAAGATAACAACTGTGACAAGAACAACTGCAATGTATTTAAAAATTTTGATTGTCAAATTTAGTATTGCTAAATGAGAATAAGAGAGACAAATGAAATTTTACTGCGGGATTGGTTTTCCCATCATTTCATAAATCTCTTCAATTTTTTCTTTATTGGTTTTAGCATCCTGATTATTCGGGTCTAACTCCAATACTGCTCTGAAAAATTTTAACGCAGGTTTATATTTATCTCTCGGTGGTAAATCTGCATCATACATAAAATACATACCTGCGGCTAAATTTTTATTTATAGCATCAAGTTTGTTCTGTTCAGATTTTTCATTTTTATAAGTGGCATAAGCGTCATCGGCTTGTTTGCCAAGTTCAGTTGCCTGTTTGTCATCACCTGTGCCTGTTTTCGTATCAAAACTGTGTGGATTTTCCTGAGTCTGATTATTCTGACCGGTTAAATCTGAAGGAGATTTTGTTTTTTTCTCTTCCATTTTAGAACAGCCGGATACAACTACAAATGCGAACAATAATATTAAAATTTTCATATGAATAATTTACTTATTAAAATTTTTTAAATAAATTCATTAATCTTCCCAAATGAATTTGAAAAGCATCAGAGAAGCGGTTAATACTACTATAATATAGCATAAAATAATAATAACTTCTTCATATAGAGAAAAAGTTTCCGCACCTTCGGCTGTAAGTTTTGTGGCGTGTATTATTGAAACCAGAAGAGGAATCAAAACCGGAAAAGCCAAAACCGGATAAAGAGTTCCTTTGTTATTTGCTTTAGATACAATGGAAGCAATTGACGTTAAGATAATTACAAGTCCTGTATTTCCAAGAAAGAAAAAAAGCATAAACCCTGAAAAATTTTTTATTTCATAATTCATTATCAGAACAAATAAAATAAGAGAAATTAATCCTGTGACATAACTGAGAATGAGATTAAAAATCAATTTTCCTGAATAGACGGAATCAACAACAGATGTGAGTTTGAGAGCGATTGATGTTTCTTTGTCCTGTTCTTTAATGAAAGTTCTTGCCAGTGAACTTACAGATGCAAAAAAAATTGTAACCCAAAATAAACCTGTTAAAATTTCGTTGTCAATTTTTTCATCACCAGCCGCAAACCTGATAACAGAAACACAAATTAAAACGAACATTAATAAAGAATTAAGCACATACTTAGTTCTGAACTCAGACTTTAATTCTTTTTTAAAAATTTCAACGGTATTTTGAAAAAAATCATTCACTTATAATCTTCAATATTGATATTAGAATCACAAATTGATTTTTCATTTTCATCATTGGTAGCGATGATAATTAATTTTTCATCTTTGAGGGAATTTATTATTTCAAAAAAAACTGAAACACCTTTTGAATCAAGATTTGACGTTGGTTCATCAAGCAGTAAAACGGAAGGATTATTCATAACGGCAAATGCAAATTTAAGTCTTTGTTTCATTCCCGATGAATAATTTTTGACGAGTTCATTTTTTGCTTTTACTAAATCAAGTTTTTCAAAATACGAATTTATTATTTCAATTTTACCTGCTGTTGGTTTGTTAATGCCGGTTTTTAAATTATAAAAAAGCAAAAGATTTTCATATCCTGTTAATTCATCATATAGCGAGAGATATGGAGCAATAAGTCCCGTAAACTTATAAATATTTTCCGGAAGAATAATTTTTTCTGAAACAGAAAACTCAAAACTTCCCGAAGAAGGTTTGATTAAATTAGCAAGAATTTTTATTAGAGTGGATTTTCCTGAACCGTTGGAACCTGTGATTGCAATAGTGCGGGGGGAATTAATTTCAAAAGATAAATTTTTGAAAATTAATTTTGAATTATAATACTTTGAAAGATTTGAACATTTCAGGTTCATTCTTTTGGTTTAGTATCTATAATACCATGATTAGATCTGATTCTCTGTTCTCTTCTTTGCAATGCCTGTTCATATCTTCTTTTCTCTTCTTCAGTTTCAGGAATAATTTCTGCAACCGGAATGGCACGCTGAGTATATCTGTCAATAGCCACAAAAGTAAGATAAGCACTGTTAGAATGAAAAACCTTTCCCGTGATATAATCTTCAATTTCCACTCTGACACCAACTTCCATAGATGTTTTGAAAGCACGGTTTACAGAGGCTTTTAATCTCACAACTTCACCGAGTTTAACCGGCAGATGAAAAATTAAATTATCAACGGCAAGAGTGACTGCAACAGAATTACAATGTTTGGAAGCGGAAAGTGCGGCAGCAATATCAATCCAGTGCATAAGTCTTCCGCCTGCGAGATTGCCAAGAATATTCGTATCGTTTGGCATCACGAGTTCAAGCATTTCAACCTGAGATTTCTTAACAGTTTTTTTTTCTATAGCCATAAAACCGGATTTTTATTTTATATTATTTCTTGCCTGAGATTTAAGTGATTTAACCGCATTCAAAAACGGACTTGATTTAAATCTCTGTTCAAATTTTTCTGCCTCTTCTAATGCTTCAGCAAATTTTTGTCTTTTGATTAAAGACTGAATTTTTCCATACATAGCATCATCAGCAAAGTCAGTATCAAAATAATCATTAAGCACATAATCATAATAAACTGTAGCGGCTCTGTAATCATCCATATCCATATATAAGTCAGCACTCGCGAGAATTTTTCTTGCAAGTTTAGTTCTTAATTCTTTAATCCTTGTATCTGCTTCGTTTGCAAGTGGTTCATTCGGATATAATTCAAGAAAATTTCTGAATTCAGAAATTGCAAGTCTTGTGTAAGTCTGATCCAGATAATATTCAGGGGATAACCTGTAATAACACATTGCAAGATTATATCTTGATTGAACAACAAAAGAACCCGAAGGATAGTTTTTCATATAAAGTTCAAATTCATAAGCAGCGAGTATATACTCACCTCTTTTGAAATAACTCATTGCAAGATAATACTGTGCCTTATCGGCAACACTTGTTCCTGAAAACCTGAGTTTAACAATTGAAAAATCTTCAATTGCCTGAAGGAAGTCACCTTTGTTATAACTGCTCATAGCGATTGAATATGCTTTTTCAGGATCTTCAGTATTTACATTGCCTTTTTTTGAAGATGAACATGAAGCAAATAACACGGTAACGAGGAAAAGAAATAAAAAACTTTTTAAATTTATCAAAATATATTTTATCATTAGATTTTCAGATTTTCAGTTACTTCTGATTATAAAAAACAAAACAATTGCTGTTACGGATGCCAGGATTAACCCTGCCGGAATCAGAAATTTGTTTAAAAAATTTTCTTCCGGTAGTTTAGCATTTAGAAACGGATAATTATAAGAAACTATCTGCGAAGAATTTTCAATTTTCACGGTATCAGAAAAATTAATCTTAATGTTGTCTGAATATAAAGGAATATCTC
>DOWN01000355.1:2944-3443 GCA_003519545.1 Bacteroidota bacterium | reverse complement strand
TACTATCTAGTAATTTAAATAATTCAATATCTTCGTTAAATTTATTTTGAAATTTTTTCTTAAATACATGTGCAATCATAACTTTTAAATTAAATTGTTTTTTAAAGTAATCATGAAAATTAAAATCCCATTTTCAAATTTATAACTAATTTATAAAAATTTTAAATTTATTTTGACTAATTAAATAATTCCGAATGTATTATTTTTGGTTTATGAAAAAAAAACTGGCAGTGGTGTTGGTGAGTGGGGGGTTGGATTCGGCTTTGGCGGCGGCGATTGCGGCGGAGCGGTATGAACTTGCTTTTTTGCATGTGAATTATGGGCAGCGGACTGAATCGCGGGAACTGAAGGCGTTTAAGGATATTGCTAAGTATTATGGTGTGAAGAAGAAGTTGATTGTTGATATTTCGTATCTGAAGGATATTGGTGGTTCGGCTTTGACGGATGAGAGGATTGAGGTGGGGAGGGCTGGGGATATCCTCCCCCTAAATCCCCTCCC
>DOWN01000355.1:372-2827 GCA_003519545.1 Bacteroidota bacterium | reverse complement strand
TATCCTCCCCCTAAATCCCCTCCCGAAACATCGGGACAGGCTTCCAAAGGGGGACTTTTTGAATTCTCTCTCCCTAAATCCTCCCGACACGTCGGGACAAGCTTCCCGACAAGTCGGGATTTCATTAACTCAACCTACAAAGGGGGACTTGGTTGTGAAAGAGAAGAAAGGATTTAGAGATGTTAATGGGATTCTTCTCCCGACAAGTCGGGATCAGAATGACAGAGGGAAGGGGGACTTTATTGGAAAAGGTAGTGAGGTGCCGATGACGTATGTGCCGTTTAGGAATGCGAATATTTTGGCGATTGCGGTTAGTTGGGCGGAGGTGATTGGGGCAAGGAAAATTTATATTGGGGCGGTGGAAGAGGATTCAAGCGGGTATCCGGATTGCAGAAAGGTGTTTTTTGATGCGTACAATAAAATGATTGCAACCGGCACAAAACCTGAAACGAGAATAAAAATCGAAACTCCGCTGATAAATTTATCGAAAAAACAAATTGTTCAAAAAAGTATTAAACTGAAAAGTCCTATGCACCTGACATGGAGCTGTTACTCGGAGAGTAAACTTGCATGTGGTGTGTGTGAGAGTTGTGCGTTGCGGTTGCGGGGGTTTAGGTTGGCGGGGGTGAAGGATCCGATTAGGTATGTGAGGGGGGAGAATTTATGATAAGATATTAACCACGAATTTTCACGAATTAACACGAATTACACAAATCGGGAAGAAAGAACACCTGTCTATAGAGGGACTTAATTCTTTAGGGTTGTTGGAATAGAATTGGATTCTTCGCTCCGCTCAGAATGACATGTACTTTTTGGATTCTTTCCCGACACGTCGGGATTTCGTGAACTCAACCTCCGAAGGGGGACTTTAAAGAGATCCTTCAGTCGCTTCGCTCCTTCAGGATGACATTTCGTTTATTAATGGGATTTAATTATAATTAGATTTTATTTGTGTAATTTTGTTAATTGCTGTTATTCGTGATTTTGAATTTTCAAATTTTTTCATTTCAAAAATTTAAAACCTTTGAGCGATAGTAACAGAAAATTTTTGATGTTTGTTGGTGCGGCGATTTTGACGTGTCTCGGGGTTTTTGTTTTAATCGAACTGCAATCTATTTTACTTCCTTTCTTCATCGCTATTATAATTTCTTTTTTATTCCTTCCGGTTTTTGAATGGCTTAAATCTAAAAAACTTCCTTCGTGGCTGGCTCTTACTATTGTGATGATACTAATACTATTGTTAGCTAATGTATCTTCGCTATTTATTTTTACAAGTATAAGTGCATTCGAATCAGCTCTGCCTGAATATCAACAAAAATTTGATGCTCTATATAATTCAATTTTTGCAAGTCTTGCAAGTATGGGTATTGATGTGGATGGTCTCAAAACTACGATTAGTTCTTCAAGTTCGATGAGCTTCGGAAATCTTACAAGCATAGCTACTTCGCTATTTAGCAGTATAGCGGGCATCTTTGGTGATTTTGTTCTTATTATGATTTATGTTGTTTTTTTGCTGTCAGAATTCAGCAGTATTAACAGAAGAATTTTGGTTGCGTTCTCCGCTGATAAGGCAAGAAAAATTGTTGATACTTTTAATGATATTTTTAATGATGTGAGAAGGTATTTAGTCGGAAAAACAATTATCAATTTAATAGAGGGTTTTGTTATCGGTGTAATTCTTTGGGCTTTTGGTGTTGATTTTTATGTCGTCTGGGGAATACTCGTTTTCCTTATGAATTATATTCCTAACATCGGCTCTTTCATTGCGACTGTTCTTCCTTTTATCACCGCGTTATTCAATTATGATAATATTATTATGCCCATTATCATTCTTGTAATAATGATTGCAGTTGCAAATATTTTCGGAAATTTTGTTGAACCGAAAGTTTTTGGTGATACTCTTGATCTCAGTCCTATTCTTATTTTGGTTGCATTGATTTTTTGGGGTTATGTATGGGGAATTATGGGTATGATTTTATCTATACCGATTATGAGTATGATAAAAATTATTATGATGAAGTTTGATGCGACGCGACCTGCGGCAATACTAATGAGTTATAATCTTACGCGGTTTAATAAGAAAAATCCTGCGGAGTCGGGATAGGAAACCACGAATAGAAAAAAATCACCACGAATCCGGACAAAAGCAAAAGCTTCACCACTAATTAACACGAATTTAACGAATTGCACAAATGATAACGAAACGTGAAAGTTCACCACGAATCTGAAACTTCACCACGAATCCACACGAATTAGACGAATTACACAAATGATAAAGAAACGTTAAACATCACCACGAAAACCCGCGAATCCTGAAGTTTCACCACGAATTCTCACTAATTTAGACGAATTACACAAATGAACAAGGAACGATAAACTCACCACGAATCGGAATATTTCACCACGAATCCCGACAAGTCGGGACAGGTTCACACGAATAAAACGAATTACACAA
>DOWN01000355.1:0-246 GCA_003519545.1 Bacteroidota bacterium | reverse complement strand
ACGAATAAAACGAATTACACAAATGATAACGAATCTTGATATTTCATCACGAATAAGGGCAATTCGTGGTGAAGTTCATTTATAGTTTTGGTGGGATATTAAAATTATTCACTGTTTTATAAGTAAAAAAACTTTATTTTTAGCAAACCAATTTTAAAAATTCCTATGAAAAATTATTTTTACTTATTATTTATAACCATTCTTTTTTCTTCTTGCTCTGAATCTCCTGTTTCTCCTACTGCGTCT
>DOWN01000276.1:2332-3579 GCA_003519545.1 Bacteroidota bacterium | reverse complement strand
GGTCAATTTCACCGGAATATACAGTTTTTTTTCTTAATTTCTCCAACATCAATTTCACTGAAACAGATATCGAAAAATTACTTAAAACACGATTTTTTTAACTTATATGTTTTCAAATAAAACCTTTAAACAATCGTCCTATTTTTCAGAAGTTTTAGTATAAGGATTTCCTGTTTTCCACTCAACTTTCAGTGGCATTTCCGGAGCCCAGAAAACGTGATGAATATGTGGCACCCGGTCTTTATCTTTGTATAATAATTCTGTATTTTTCTGATAATCTGTAAGATACAGGTCATCAAGTCGTATCCTTCGGATTTCATCAAATAGCCTGAAATACACCCAGTCATCATGAATAGAAAGAAGTTCTGTATCAATGTCATTAAAAGAAAATACGGTAAAATCATTGGTTTGTAAATTCCATAGATAAAAAGATCCGGTATGAAATTGTAAGTTGGGAGTAACCCCGTATTTCTTATTGTACCTTGAATTATTTGGCAAATCCTTTTGAAGATTTCTATTAAAACTTGGATTAAGAGCCAGTGTGCCATATCCAACTATATCATTATAGATATTCATGCTATAAATATAAAATGTTGTTGAAATGCTATCTAATTCTGCGGTTAACCTGTCATAAATATAGTAAGTTATAATGCTGTCTGTTGACCCATCATACAATCTTTTAAAGAATACTTCTTTGTTAAAAGTTGGATATTTAAGTAGATGGACAATACAACTATATTTTTCAACATCAACCGCATATGGAAATTGAAAATCAATTTTTCTCCAGTCTTTTATATCATTTTCACCATTAAAACTCATAACGAGATTTCCATTTCTGTTAAATGGATATCCTCCTTGATGTCTGAAAAAAAATGATGCTTCAGATAAACAATATAATCCGTTCAAAAAAGTCTGTTCTTGGATTTCTTCAATTAATAGATCTTTATTTATCACATTTCTATTATAAATTTTTTGATTATCGCATTGGGAAAATGTATATTGTAATGTACCGTCCCATTTATAGTATGAAGCCCCATGAAGGTTAAAACAACCCGATAGGATTGAATCTGCAACTGCTTTACGTATATAAATGGTATCAGTAGAATAATCCAGTATAGAGATTAGATCCTCATATTCATTTAAATCATAATATTTTCCTGATTTGTCGCTGACCCAAGATCCTTTGATACGATTTTCTCTAATATAAAAAAAACCAAATTTTTCAAAATGTCGACATTCTGGCATAA
>DOWN01000276.1:0-2278 GCA_003519545.1 Bacteroidota bacterium | reverse complement strand
GGTCGACATTCTGGCATAATGCTACCTATTTTGGGATAAAAATTTATTGTATCAATTAATTTTAAATTTTGATTTTCCAATAAAAATAAAATGGAAGGGATTGTTGAATCACTTTCAACTTTATTCACTTCATCTGATTCCCAGCTTGATATATGGTCTTTAGAAGAAGTTAATAGTAAATAAAGCTTTTCTTCAGAAAATTTACTTTGACCGAAATTGCAATCAATAAAGAGTAAATAGCTAAAAAACATGAAAAACAATAATTTCATCATGGATTAAACTTTTAAGGTTAAGCTGTTATTCAAAATACTAATATTTAGCGGGTACAAATTGCTCTGAAATTTTTTTTACATAATCATTTTGATTATCCTGAATGGACCAATATGGCCTTTTCCCTTGAGGTTCAATAAGTTTTAGAAAATTTTTTCCGTTAGTTCCTCCGTATCCATTGTATGCTAGTATTAAACAAGCATCCAAAAAGGAATATTCACTCTCATTAACTGAGCTTGAAAAATAATTATTAACTAATGAACTTAAGTTTCCTATGAATTCACTTTGGGAAAAATTCCAGGTAATGCCTCCATATTCTATGGTTTCCATCAATACTTTATTATTTGCATTTAAAGGATTAGAATTCCATTGATTTACTTGATTAATATTAGGAGTAATCTTAGCAATAACACCATTTTTTTTTGATTCTAAATTGTAAAAAGCTTCTTTGAGGTTTTGCTTCCAGTCCCATAAAGCTCTTTTTGAGGGTAAATCATCCGGATACAATAAAGTTAGTTGCATCAAACCGTATCCGCCGTCATAACTTGTATTTGGGCATCTGCTCCATTGATCCCAATTAAGATGCAGGTTTTCTTTAGAAGTATTAAATTCATTGAAATGAAGCATTTTTTGAGAAATATCAAAAACTCTGGTATCACTTTCATGATATGCAATTTTCTTAATAAACCAAACAATTCTATAATCCGGTTCAGAGTTAGAACTGGGTTTTTCATCTAAAAACCTTAATACTTCTCCTATTTTAGGGTTTATACCCTTTATTGTAAAGTCAAAACTTTTGAGTATTTCGGGTGATTGTTCATACTGCCTGACTATCACCTTGACTCTGCCCCCACGAATCATATTTTTCCAGTTTATTTCATTGAAATCATTTAATGATACATTGTATATTTTAAAAACCTCCAGATCATCTCTGCTTCTTTCACGTTCATCGGCGCTTGTTTCTGGATTATCAGCAATGGTTTTAATATATTGTATTGAGACACTCACAAATACTTCAGTACAAAACTGTCCGGTCAGTCCCTGAGGATAGCTTACCCTTAGTCCAATATTTGGCATAGTGTTATTTACAATCAAAGCAACACTGTTTTTCGGTACAGGTGTCGAACCACAATCATCAAAATAAACCTGAATCTTTAATTGCGTGGTATCAATAAAATTAAATTGACTCCTGTTGCCGGCACAACAATCTTTCATTCTTTGAACAAATGAATTGAAAACTCTCATGGCTTCAATTTCCTTTTTATGATATGGTATTCCTTTTTCATTCAGAATTAAAGTCATTTCTTTTTCAAGACCGATAATTTTCTCATTTGTCAGACATGAAAACTCATTTTCATCTGGCAAGTTGACTTTAACTCTGAAGTTTACATCTATCCCTTCTTCTGCCCTTGACTCTCTTCCGAATATAATATTGTATCTCTTAGTTTGCAGAGCCTGTTCAATTGCATTTTGCCATGCATCATCAAAACCAGAGGAAGTTTTATCTATAATTTGATAAAAACCAAAATCAAAGATTCCAAATTCATTTTGATAGCTTACAGGCATTGTGTCCAGTACCTGACAGGCAACTTCATTTAACTCTGACTGATAACCGGAAATATCTACACCATTCATATTGGCAATTACATGGTAACATGTTTGACTTAACATAGGTATTATTGCAAATATATTAAAAATCAGGATGAAATATATCTTTTTCATAAAGTGTAATTTTCTGAATAAAACCATATAAAAAATCATAATAAAAGATTTTATGTCAATTCCCTCCCAGATTCCCCACGATCACCGTAGCAGGCAGAGAGCTGCCTCCGTCCTTGTGGTAGGCGACAATGCGGTATTCTGTGTTTTGGAGGGAGACTTCATTGGCGCGGATGCCGAGGTCGTGGACAAAGGCATACCCATCGAAGTGCATGGCTCCGGCCATCTCCAGCGCGTCCGCCACAGAGAGTGTTTTGACCAGTTTCCAGCCTCTCGGATCAGGATCTCC
>DOWN01000165.1 GCA_003519545.1 Bacteroidota bacterium | reverse complement strand
ATTTAAGATTATATTTTGACAAAAAATTAGTATTGATTTAGACTCAATAGTATTTGTTTATAGAATAAAACAAAGGGTTTAAAATAAAAAATGTAAAATATACTTAATAAAAAGATTAGATTTAATATTTTATCGGTTAAGAAAAATTATATTGGATAGTTGTGATATTAGATTTCTAATAGAAATTAATATTATCTTTAAATTAACATTCAATTTAAGTAATTTTAAAAAACTTATAATGAATGCTTAATACTATTATCTTCGCGATATTCTTTTTCGGAATGTTGGGATTTTTTATTTACTCAGCGAGGAAGTTCTTTATTACTTTAAGTTTTACAAAACCCGAAAACAGATTCAAAGATGTTTCTCAAAGACTTAAAAACACTTTTGTTTTTGCTTTCCTGCAAACGAAACTATTCCGTCACAAACTTGCCGGATTTCTGCACTTCCTGATTTATTGGGGATTTCTTGTTTTAGGATTTGTTGTCGTTGAAGGATTTATTGAAGGGTTTTTTCCACATTTCACCTTCGCATTTCTCGGACCTCTTTATTCTTTTCTTACACTGATTGCAGATTTATTTGGAGCGATAGTTTTCGTAACGGTTGTGATTTCATTAATTCGAAGATATGTAGGAACTCCTGACAGATTAAAAGTTGAGAAGTCATCAAGAATGGATGCAACTTTTATTCTTGTTATGATTTTACTTGTAATGGTAACTATGTTCGGAGCAAACGTTGAAAGAATTTGGCTCGGTCATTCACAAGGTTTGAGACCGGTATCAGATTTTCTTGCTAATCTTTTTGGTAATAATAACTCAGGTTCAGAAACGATGTATATGTTTTTCTGGTGGGCTCATAATATTGTTGTGCTTTCTTTTTTAAATTATCTTCCCTATTCAAAACACTTCCACGTTTTATCTTCTGTTCCGAATACTTATTTTTCAAATTATGATATAGAACCTAAAGGTATTCTCAAACCTATTAATTTTGAAGATGAAAGTATAACACAATACGGTGTAAAAGATTATAATGATTTAACCTGGAAACAGGTACTCGACGGATATACCTGTACGGAATGTGGCAGATGTACTGAAGTTTGTCCTGCAAATACAACCGGTAAACTTCTTAACCCGAAATTAATAGTTACAAAAATCAGAAGACGTGCTTCAGATAAAGGTCCTGTTCTTGCAGAGAAAAAAGAACAAGATCCTATGCTTGATATAAATCTTGTACCTGATTACATCTCACCGCAGGAACTTTGGGCTTGCACCACTTGCCGTGCTTGTGTTCAGGAGTGCCCTGTTATGATTGACCATGTAACTTCAATAGTTGATATGAGAAGAAATCTCGTTATGATGGATTCAGATTTTCCTGAAGAGATGAATACAGTTTTCAGAAATCTTGAAAATAATGAATCTCCCTGGGCTTTCGGTGCTGAAGCCAGAAATGAATGGATAGATGAACTCAGTGATGAACTTGAAAAAGAAAATAAAATCAATAATTTAAAAAAATTAAGTAACGTAGGTTCGGCAGATGATGTTGATGTTGTTTTCTGGTCTGGTTGTGCAGGGGCTTTTGATAAACGATATAGAAATGTTACTAAAAGTTTTGCAAAACTTCTCAATGCAGCAGGAGTTAAATATGCCGTGCTCGGTAATGAAGAAAAATGTACCGGTGATCCTGCAAGAAGACTTGGTAATGAATTTTTATCACAACAGTTTATTCAGCAAAATGTTGAAACACTCAAACGTTATAATGTAAAGAAAGTTGTTACCGCTTGTCCGCATTGTTTACATTCATTGAAAAATGAATATTCTCAATTTGGGATTGAACTTGATGTTACACATCACTCCGAATATATTGATAAACTTATTGAGAATAAAAAAATTGAACCAAAAAAAGAGATAAAAGAAAAAGTTACTTACCATGATTCCTGTTATCTCGGAAGATATAATGATATTTATTCTCAACCGCGAGAATCACTTGAGTCAGTGAAAGGAATTGATTTGGTAGAAATGACAAGAACTAAAGACAAAGGTTTATGTTGCGGTGCAGGAGGCGGAAGGATGTTCCTTGAAGAAACTGAAGGTAAACGAGTTAACATAGAAAGAACAGAAGAAGCACTTGCGACAGGAGCAACAACAATCGCGTCTGCTTGCCCATTCTGTATGACAATGTTAACAGACGGAGTTAAAGCAAAAGAAAAATCAGAAGAAGTAAAAGTAAAAGATATAGCAGAAATTGTTTTAGAAAGTATAAATACATAAAATTAAAAATGAAAATAAAAGAAGAAATAAAAAATAATCCTCAAATTGATTTAACAGGAAAAAATATATTTTTTTATGACGGTGTTTGTGTTTATTGCAAAGGTGTTGTACACGCTTGCATAGAAGGAGATAAAGATAATTTATTTTATTATTCTCCTTTGCAAAGTGACTTTGCTTTTAACACTTTAAAGCGGTATGGAATTAACAGTTATGATTTATTATCAATGTATGTCGTCAGTAATTATAATACATCAGATGAGTTTTTGCTTAACGCTGCACCGGCGAGCAATTTTGTTCTGACAAGAATGCATGGTGAATTAAAAGAACTTGGTAAAATGAATTCACAAAAACCGAGAGATGTTCAGGATGCGGAATATAAAGAAGTTGCAGATACGAGATATGAGAAATACGGAAAAATGGAAGAGGTGTATATTCCCGAACCGGAAATCCGTTCTAAGTTTTTATTTTAAAAATAATTATAGTGAAGGAACCATTGACAACTAATCTATATTTTGACAATTACAATTTAATAGTTGAATTAAATGATGGCAGGACGATTTCAGTCCCTTTGGAATGGTTTCCAAGATTGTTAAATGCTTCTAAGAAGCAACGAAATAATTGGAGATTAATTGGAAAAGGAATTGGAATTCATTGGGAAGATTTAGATGAAGATATATCTGTTGAAAGTATTTTAAAATAATTTTAAAAAGAAAATTAAATAATTAAGGAGAAATAAATAAATGTCTTATTTTTTTACATCGGAGTCGGTGAGTGAAGGACATCCGGATAAAATCAGTGATCAGATTTCTGATGCAATACTTGATGATATTCTTAAGCATGACCCGGATGCGAGAGTCGCTTGTGAAACTTTCTGCGGAACAGGATTCGTTCTTGTTGGCGGTGAAATAACTACCACACATTATGTTGACGTTCCTGAATTAGTGAGAAATGTTGTAAAAGAAATCGGATACACCAAAGGTGATTACAGATTCGATTCTCATTCTATCAACGTTATGACGGCAATTAATAAACAATCTCCTGATATAGCAAGAGGTGTTGATACAGGCGGTGCAGGTGATCAGGGAATTATGTTCGGCTATGCAAATAATGAAACTAAAGAACTTATGCCGATGGCAATTTCTTATGCTCATAAACTTGTAAAAAAACTTGCTGATATACGTAAGAAAAATCCAAAGTTAATGCCTTATCTTAGACCTGATGCTAAATCTCAGGTTACAGTTGAGTATGATGATAATAAAAAACCTGTGCGAATTGATGCGATTGTTATTTCTACACAACACGATCCGGGAGTTACTCAGAAAAAAATCAGAAAAGATGTAATAGATAATGTAATTAAAAAAGTAATTCCAGCGAAACTTATGGATAAGAATACGAAAATTTATGTTAACCCTACAGGATTGTTTGAAATCGGCGGACCTCATGGAGATACTGGTCTTACAGGAAGAAAAATTATTGTTGATACTTACGGTGGAAGAGCCCCACACGGTGGTGGTGCTTTCTCGGGTAAAGATCCATCCAAAGTTGACAGAAGTGCTACTTATGCGGCAAGACATATTGCAAAAAATATTGTCGGTGCAGGTCTTGCAGATGAATGTACAATTCAACTTTCTTACGCAATTGGTGTTGCCGAACCTATTTCAATTTTGATAGATACACACGGAACAGGAAAAGTCTCAGATAAAGAACTTGAAAGAGTTGTTTCCAAACATGTTGATTTGACTCCGAAAGGAATTATCAAAAGACTTAAACTGAAAAGACCAATTTACAGAAACACTGCGGCTTACGGTCACTTCGGAAGAAATGAAGAAGGTTTCACCTGGGAAAAACTTGACCTTAAAGATGTCTTGTTAAAAAATATCAGATAATGTCTGATTTATTTTTCGGAATTTTTTATCCGTTTAAATGTATAAAACTTTTTTTTAAAGTTCCGAAATTAATTTTATATTCTTTGACTCCATTAATTTTGAATGCTTTAATTTATGGAGTCATTTTTTATTTTGCTTTGGGATGGATTAATGATTTTTCAGGAAATTTAACTAACAGTAATATTCCTGATGCCGGATTTCTTAATCTTATGATTCATTATTCCATAATGTTTGTCGCTGTTATAAATCTTTTAATACTGAGTTATTTCTTTTTCATAACCGTAGGCGGAATTATTACAGCACCTTTTAATGAAAAAATTTCTGTTATAGTTGAAGAATATAAAACGGGAATCAAAGTTATAAATCAAAAATCTTTTTTTAAAGATTCGATTGACAGTATAAAAGCAGAAATAGTTAAACTGGCTTTTAACTTTGCCGTGATAATTCCGTTATGGCTTTTAAGTTTAATTCCCGTGATCGGAATTGCTTTTTCAATTATAGGTCTTTTGTTTTCTTTTTTTTATAACGCATTGGACTTTCTTGATATTCCGCTTACAAGGAGAGATATTCCTTTCAAAAAAAAATTGAAAATTGTTTTTGAACCCGGTCTTCTTACTTTTGGATTTGGTTTCACTGCTTTTATATCTATGTTCGTTCCGTTTTTAAATGTTTTGCTAAAACCGTTAATCGTTGTATCCGGTACGTCTTTATTTTTTGACAGAAATTATATGAATTTTAAAAATAAATTTTGAATCTTTAATATATGGAAGTTAATCTCGAAGTTGCCAAGTCATTAGGATTGCTTGAAGAAGAGTATAATAAAATTATTGAAACGCTTGGAAGAACTCCTACATTCACTGAACTTAGTATTTATTCAGTTATGTGGAGTGAACACTGCTCTTACAAAAATTCAATTGCCGAACTGAAAAAACTTCCCCGTTCAGGAGGAAAACTTCTCGTTTCAGCAGGCGAAGAAAATGCAGGTTTAATTGATATAGGTGATGGACTTGCAGTTGCATTCAAAATTGAATCACATAATCACCCTTCAGCAGTGGAACCGTTTCAAGGAGCAGCGACAGGTGTCGGAGGAATACTTCGTGACATTTTCACAATGGGTGCAAGACCAATAGCCGCTTTAAATTCTCTGAGATTTGGTAATATAATTAAAAAATCTGAAACCGATTCAGAAGATAATATTGAAAGATCAAAATTTTTATTTGAAAAAGTTGTTGAGGGTATTGGTCATTACGGAAATTGTTTTGGTGTTCCGACAGTTTCAGGTGAAGTTTATTTTGAAGAGTGTTATCAGGATAATCCCCTTGTAAATGCAATGGCTGTCGGTATTGTCAAACATAATGAAACTGCAACCGCTAAAGCATCAGGAGCAGGAAATCCTGTTTTCATTGTCGGCTCATCAACCGGCAAAGACGGAATTCACGGTGCAACATTTGCCTCTGAAGAAATTTCTGAAGAATCAGAAAGTAAACGTCCAAATGTTCAGGTTGGCGATCCATTCACTGAGAAATTATTACTTGAAGCAACTCTCGAAATTATTAAATCAGGAATAGTTGTTGGTATTCAGGATATGGGTGCTGCGGGTATAACCTGTTCCACTTCTGAAATGTCTGCTAAGGGTAATTGCGGTATGAAAATTAATCTTAACAAAGTTCCGTTAAGAGATAAAAATATGAGTGCATTTGAGATAATGCTTTCAGAATCTCAGGAGCGAATGCTTGTCGTAATTAAAAAAGGTGAGGAACAAAAAGCGATTGATATATTTAAAAAATGGGATTTGAACTGTGTTCAGATTGGCGAAGTTATTGATGAACCGAATGTAAAAATTTATTTTGATGAAATTCTTGTCGCTGATATTCCCGCTCAGTCTCTCGTTCTCGGCGGTGATGCTCCGGTTTATATCAGAGAGAAAAAATCACCTTCGTATCTTAATGAAAAACAAAACTTTGATTTTAATACTTTAAAACATCCGAATGATTTAAATCAAATAACTCTCAAACTTTTATCATCCCCAAATATTACAAATAAAAACTGGGTGTATAGACAATATGATACTCAAGTGCGAACTAATACTGTTTTATTACCCGGATGTGATTCATCTGTTATAAGAATCAAAGGAACAGAAAAAGCACTTTCAATGAAAGTTGATTGTAATTCTAAATATGTTTATCTAAATCCGTATAAAGGCGGAATGATAGCCGTTTCAGAATGTGCAAGAAATGTAATTTGTTCAGGCGGTGAACCACTTGGAATTACTAATTGCCTAAATTTTGGAAATCCTTATAACCCTGAAGTATATTTTCAGTTTTCTGAAGCATTAAGAGGTATGGGTGATGCGTGTAAAAAGTTTAATACTCCGGTCACAGGCGGAAATGTCAGTTTTTATAATCAGTCAAAAGATTATGCTGTGTTCCCTACCCCGACTATAGGAGTAATCGGTTTAATCGAAAATGTTAAGAATGTAACAACATCTTATTTTAAAAATGAAGGTGATGTAATTCTTCTTTTGGGTGTTCAAAATTCATCCGAACTCGGAGGTTCAGAATATCTTAATCATATACATAATCTCGTTACAGGAGATGCACCGGATTTGAATCTTGAGTATGAGTTTAACCTGCAATCTGCTTTACTCAGTATTATAAAAAATAATTTAATTAATTCCGCACATGATATTTCTGACGGAGGATTATCTGTTGCTCTCTCTGAATGTATTGTTATGAATCAAAATAACCCTGTGGGATGTGAAGTTAATATTGATTTAAAATTCGGAAAACACTCTGAATATTTTGGTGAAACACAAAGCAGAGTAATTATTTCCTGTGACAAAAATAATTTGCCAAAAATAAAATCAATAGCGGATAAATATTCCGTTGAAATAAAAAATATCGGAACTGTTACAGGAAAAAAATTAAAAATTAATAATGACATTGAATTAAACATTAATGATATTTATAATACATATTATCAGTCACTTGAAAATATAATGAATAATTAATGGCATTTAGAAAAGTCCACTTTATAATTATATGCTTTTCTCTATTAACAGTTAATGTAAACGCTCAGAATTTTAATAATCTAAATGATTTAAAAAACAATAATCATTTCTATAAATCAGAATTCAGAAAAAATCAAACTTATCTCGCACCACAAAGTCCGACATTACCTTTGGCACTCGGACTGGTTACCGCTCTTTATTTAATAAATCCTATAATAATCGGAAATACCGATGGTGTAAATCTCGGACTTACTAAAGAAATTTCAGTCGGATTTGGTTATTTCGGTGAGTATAGAATCGGTGCGGAATATTCACTCATTTTTAAAGGTCAGAATAAAAATCAATTAAGAATTTCAGGAAAATACGATAATTTACTTTCCGATATTAAACCATCAAATATGTTGCAGACGACTCAGGTAATTTCCATTGGCGGAGGTTTTTTTACAGACTTTAACGTTAAAGGTTTTTTCCCGGAAATCTCATACGGGTTTTCAATTCGTAATGATAAACTTTTATTCTATCCGCATATTAAAGCAAGATATACAGTTCTTACTGATGTTAATCAGAAAAATTTTGCTGATATCTCTTTCGGTTTTATACTTGGCATTGCTAACCCATTTATTGATTTAAACATAAGGAACAATCACGGGAAAAAATAAATGGCTAAGACGAGAGAAATATCATTCTTTGGAAATTTTAAATTTGTTCTCCCTGCCGGACTTAATGACTGGTTTGAGAAAATGGGTGATATATTTTTTTTCATCGGCAGATTTTTCAAAGAACTTTTTATTCCACGTTACGAAATTAAAGAATCCATAAGGCAATGTTTCGTTATTGGATATAAATCATTAGGTTTAGTCGGAATTACCGGTTTTATAATTGGTCTTACTTTGACTTTACAGTCAATTCCCACTCTTTCAATTTTTGGTGCACAATCTCTCGTTCCTTCAATGGTGGCGATAGCGGTATTCAGAGAAATTGGTCCTGTTATAACAGCGTTAATTTTTGCCGGAAAAATTGGTTCAGGAATTGGAGCAGAACTCGGATCAATGAAAGTAACAGAACAGATTGATGCAATGGAAGTTTCAGGTACAAGCCCTTTTAAATATCTTGTAGTAACAAGAGTGGTTGCTTCTACATTAATGTTACCAATATTAATCTTTTTTGCTGATGCATTGGCGATGGTAGGAAGTTATATTTCATATAATTTACTTGAATCGGCATCAATTAGATCTTTTTTAATTATTGCGTTTCAAAATATAGGATTTGCAGATATAGTTCCAGCAACAATTAAATCAATTTTCTTTGGTTTTTTTATTGGGATTATCGGTTGTTATGAAGGATATAATGCAGACAGAGGAACAGAAAGCGTAGGAATAGCCGCTAATACAGCGGTTGTATTGTCGTCGCTAAGTGTTATATTATTAGATATGATAGCAGTTCAAATTTCAAGTATTTTCTAATATATTGGATAACCAAGATAAAAATATCGTACTTAAGATTTCCGGCTTACATAAATCATTCGGAAGTAAGGTTATACTTGATAATGTAAATCTAAGTCTTCATAAAAATGAAACCGTTGTAGTTCTTGGAAGATCAGGAACAGGTAAATCTGTTATTCTGAAATGCATAGTCGGATTAATATCTCCGGATTCAGGCACGATAGAAATAAACGGAAAAGACACAAAAAATTTAACAGGTGAAGATTTAAGCAATTTCAGATGTGATGTAGGTTTTCTTTTTCAGAGTGGTGCATTATATGACTCAATGTCCGTTAGAGAAAATCTAGAATTTCCGGTTATCAGACAAAACAATTATAACGGAGAAGATGTTACATCTAAAGTGGTAGAGCAATTACAAAATGTTTCTTTGGCAGATTCAATTGATAAAATGCCTTCAGAATTATCAGGCGGAATGAGAAAAAGAATAGGATTAGCAAGAACATTAATGCTAAATCCGGATATAATATTATATGATGAACCTACAACTGGACTTGACACTTTTACATCAAAAGAAATCAGTACATTGATTGTTAAAATGAAAGAGAAATACGGAGTTTCATCAATAGTAATTACACACGATATGCCGTGTGCAAAAATGATAGCAGATAGAATTGTAGTTCTCAAAGACGGAAAATTTGTTGCTCAGGGCACTTATGACGAGTTATCTCAGTCCCCTGATGATTTTATAAGAAGTTTTTTTTCATATTAATTTTTTAAATATGGATATATCAAAAAAAATTAAATTAGGATTTTTTATTACGATCGGTCTCGGTCTATTTATAGTTGCTTTGTTTTATATAGGCAGCAAGGAAAATCTTTTTACACCCACTATGACTTTATATTCAGAGTTTGAGGATGTAAGCGGATTAACTGCCGGGAGTAATGTTACTTACTCGGGAATTAATATCGGTTCTGTTCAAAGCATAGATATACAGGGTATAAACCGTGTTAGAGTAGTTATGCGAGTTCAAAAAGATAAAAATCAGTTCATCAGAAAAGACTCTCAAGTATCAATTACATCCACAGGTTTAGTCGGAAGTAAAATAGTTTCCATTTCATCCGGAAGTGATACATCAAAAATGGTTGATAACGGAGATTATCTCCCTTCGGTAAAGCCAATTGATGTCGGCACAATTTTGGATAATCTTAACAACTCAACAAAACAGGCGGATTCAATTGCAAAAGAAATAACAGCTATCGTTGCAAAAGTAAATTACGGAGAAGGTTCACTCGGTGAATTAATAAATAATAAAAGTTTATATCAAAATTTAGATTCAGCGTTTTCTTCAATTGCGGGATATACCGAGCAAGTAAATATGGTGGCTAATAAAATGACAGCAATTATAGATCAGGTATCCGGTGAAGTAAATAATGTAACGAGAGAAATTACAAAAATCACAACTAACATAGCGGGTATCACAACAAAATTAAATTCAGGTGAATCAGTTGTGGGGACATTGTTAACTGATACAGTTTTTGCAAATAATTTAAAAGATATTATTGTAAATACAAATTTGACGGTCAGAAATTTTGAAAATGCTGCATTCAAATTAGATCAGAATATGGAAGCACTCAAACATAATTTCTTGTTTAAAGGATATTTTGAAGATTTAGGATATTGGGACAGCACAACATTCCAAAAAGAAATGAATTTCAGAGCACAAGAAATTGATAGACAAGCGATTTATATAAAACAACAACAGGAAATTTTGAAAAAACTTCAGACACGGCTTGAGGAACTTGAAAGACAAGTGGACGATAAAATAAAGAAAGAAGAATAATTTATATTTAATGTATAAATTTTTAATCGTCATATTTTCACTTTTAGTATTTTATTCCTGCTCTTCGGCACCGGATATAGTGAGAGAGAGGGAGGATAAGGAAAATAAAGAAGATTATAAAGAACCTGAAGTTAAATCAACAGCAAAAGGAGATTTAATTTTTAATACGGCATTTGAAGAACAAAAAAACCGTATGTATTCGAAATCTGAAGATTCAATTTATTTATATTGGTTAAATAATCAATTGCTTATACTTGGTTATCAGTCACGTTGTAACATATTCGCTATAAATACGCTTCATAAAGCAGGGTTCAAATGTCCTGACGTAAACACTCTTACATATGACTTAATGGATACGACGAGATTTTTAGATATATTACCGGTTATAAGATTTAATGACTTGTCTGAAATTGAAAAAGGAGATTTGATAGTTTGGAATGGACACGTTATTATTTTTGAGAAACTTGTAAAAACAAAAACGAAAATATTTGCACAAGCAATCTGGGCAGGAACCAGACAAAACGATAACGGTGAAAATATAATGAATAACGTAATATACGGTAAATACCCACTCGAAGGATATTTCATAATCCGCCGCCCACAGTATAAGTGAAAATAATTTATCTCAAAATATTACAATCATTTTCGAGAATGTTTTTAATTCAGTTTTAGAGTTAGTATCTAAAGATTCAAATTGTAAGAAATATTGATATATACCTACCGGCATTTTATTATTCATTTCATCTTTTTCTGACCAAATTGCTGAATACATACCTGACTCTAAAGTATCATTGAAAATTTGAAAGCAAAATTCGCGGGATTTTAAATTCTGATTATTTATTGTTTTATAAATATCTATTTTCACAATACTTTTTTTTGGTATTCCAAATACTGTATTTAATGATGGACTAAAAGGATTTGGAAGCCCAGCAACATCAAAATAATAACAACCATTATTGATATCAGATAATTTTTTTATTTCAACCATATCAGAGTTATAAAAATGCAATAGTAATATAA
>DOWN01000176.1 GCA_003519545.1 Bacteroidota bacterium | reverse complement strand
CTTCAGAGTGAGGTTTACGGGTCAAAGATAAACGAAGCAAAAATATTTTTTGAATGTAATAAAGAACTTGAGTATTTAAAAAACAGAAAATCAGAAGAACCTGCCGAGATTAAAGAAAAAATAATGTTTATTAAAGGTGCAATTGAAAAACATGAAAAATCATTTTTCAAAGATTTTATATTAGAGTTTTATTTTTGGGCAATGATTTACTTTCTGGAATTTGATGAAGCAGAGAATGCTTTAAAATTTTGCAATTTAATTCTGAATAATGAAATAAAAAATTCGAGAACTGAAATTTCAAATCTTGCAGGCTTATTTAATCTTTTGATTCATTACAGATTAGGCAATAAAAATCTTTTAATATATTTAATTAAATCAACTGAATATAATTTAAAAAAGACCGGAGAGATTTCAATTCCGGAAAAGACAATTATTTTTTATCTGAAAAAATTAATCAAATCAAGAAATCATCAAAGAGAATTAATGTTGCTGAAAAAATTCAAAGAAGAAGAAATAATTTTAGACAAAAGAATAAATCAGATTTTTGATTTTAAAAAATGGACAGAGCGTTTTATATTGTTAAAATTAAAATAATTGTTTTAAATTAGTTAAATTTATCATTTAACTATGAAATTCAAATTACTTCTTTGTTTTGTATTTTTATTTCTCATACAGCAATATTCATATACACAGGATACGTTTTCAATTACCGCTTATGATCCTGTTACAGGTGAGGTTGGCAGTGCAGGAGCATCATGTGTTGCAAATTGTATAATATTAAGTGATGTCCATCCCGGTTTAGGAGTTATTCATACTCAGGCATCATATCTCTCATCAAATCAGAATTATGCACGGCAGTTATTTTTAGCAGGTTATTCACCTCAACAAATAATAGATTCACTTGTGGCAAGAGATGCTCAAAATAATCCGACGGTCAGACAATACGGAATTATTAAATCCACTACAAATGAAAAAGCGGGATATACAGGAGTAAATTGTCTGAATTACAAAAGTCATTTGATAGGTGCAACATATACTATTCAGGGAAATATACTTTCAGGACAGAGAATACTTGATTCAATGGAAGCAAGATTTAACAGAGAAACCGGTTCACTTGCAAAAAAATTAATGGCTGCTTTGCAAGGAGCAAAAATATTAGGAGCAGATACGAGATGTTCAACAAGAGGGACATCATCAATTTCTTCATTTATACGAGTAGGAAGAGTTACAGATCCCGTTAACAATTTATATCTTGATTTGAGAGTTAACAATACACCCGTCGGAAAAGATCCGATAGATTCATTACAGGTTTTGTTCAATCAATGGATGCCATCAAGTATTAGTTTGTTGAATACTATAACACCTTCCGAATTTTTTTTAAATCAGAACTACCCAAATCCATTCAACCCTGAAACAACGATTGAATTTTCTATTCCACAAGATGAATTTGTAAATCTTGCGATTTACGATTTATCCGGCAGAGAAATTGAAAAAATAATATCAGAGAATTTAATTGCAGGAAATTACAGAGTAAACTGGAAAGCAATAAATCTGCCTTCGGGAATTTATATTTTCAGACTTTCGTCAGGAAATTTTAATATGAGTAAAAAGATGTTGCTTGTAAAATGAGATTATTGATTATCATATTTGTTTTTCTGATGTCACAGAAAATTTCTGCTCAGAATTTTTTAGATTATATTTCAGAATCTGAATCCAAATCAAGATTTTCAGAAAACGCGTTATTAAATTCCAATTATAAAAGTGATACTACTATAGATGANNGATGTAAATTATTATAAATTAAATCTTAGAATTAATTTAAATCCAAATTTTATTTCAGGATATTGTGTAATCAACTTTTTAATATTATACGAATCACCAACTATTTTTTTTGATTTAAAAGATAATATGAACGTTGATTCAGTATTATTAGACGGATTAAATATTTCATATTTTAAAAACGACGATAAGATTTTAATAGACTCAGATTCATTATTTTTAATAAATAACTTATACTCTGTTAAAATTTTTTACAGAGGGACACCTGATCCACAGGGCTTTGGAAGTTTTATATTCGGGTCACAGGGAATATATCCTTCTATTTGGACGTTGAGTGAACCATTCGGAGCAATGGACTGGTTTCCATGTAAAAATGTTCCGTCTGATAAAGCAGATTCGAGTGATGTTTGGATAACCTGCAGTAACGAATTAACTCCTGTTTCAAACGGACTTCTTGACGAAATTATAATAAATAATGACGGGACTCACACTTATAAATGGTATAGCAGGTATCCAATCGCACAGTATTTAATATCGATGGCGATATCTAAATTTGAGAGATATGATTTTTATTATAAATATTCTCAAAATGATTCAATGCCGGTTACAAATTTTATTTATCCACAAAGTTTTACACAAGCAAAACCGGAAGTTGATAAGACAAAACCAATGCTGGATTTTTACAGAGGACTATTCGGAGAATATCCGTTTGTAAAAGAGAAATACGGGCATGCACAGTTCGGCTGGGGAGGAGCGATGGAACATCAGACGATTTCAAGTATGGGAGTTTTTTTTGATGCGATTGTTGCACACGAACTTGTACATCAGTGGTTTGGAAACAAGATAACTCCTGAGAGTTGGAGTGAAATATGGCTCAATGAAGGATTTGCAACTTATGGTGCATCATTATTTTTAGAACATTACAGAGGGAAAGAATTTTTTAAATCTGATATAGCGGCTACAATGGTGGCTGCAAAAAGGGCTGTCGGAAGTATTTATTTGATTAAACCAACCGAAGTCAGTCAGATATTTAACGGTGACAGAACTTATGCCAAGTCAAGCATTGTCTTACATATGCTCAGAGGTGTAATAGGAGACAGTTTATTTTTTAAAACATTGAATACATATGCAAATGATTCAACACTTGCATATAAAAATGCAAAGACAGAAGATTTTATTAGAGTTGCCGAAGAAGTCAGTAAAATGAATCTTGATTATTTTTTTAATCAATGGATTTATGGCAAGGACTATCCGATATATAAATATGAAATTGAAACTGAAAAGATAAATAACATTTATAAAGTGAATTTTGAATTAACAGTATTAGGAAATCCCGGAGTTGAACCCGGGTTTTTCAGAATGCCTCTTGAAATTAAATTCAAATATCAGTCGGGAGATACAACAGTTAAAATTTTTAATAATTCACAGAAAGAATATTATGTTTTTGAATTTCCATCCAATCCTGTTGAAGTAATTATTGATCCTGAGAACTATGTTTTAAATGACGTAGACGAAGAGCCGATTATAATTCCTGTCACATATATGCTTTATCAAAATTTTCCTAATCCATTTAATCCTGCTACAATAATAGAATATGAACTTAAAAATCCTTCAAGAGTTAGGATTGAAGTTTATAATATGCTCGGTGAAAAGATTAAAATATTAGAGAATGAAAAAAAGCGAGAGGGAAAATATTCGATTGAATTTAACGGAGATAATCTTGCATCTGGAACTTATTTTTATAAGATGGATGTATTTGATGATTTTGGAAATTTAATTTATCGAGACGGGAAAAAAATGATGTTAATAAAATAAATTATTTAAACTTCAGTTTTCTTGCCGCAAAGAAAACCATTTTTAATAAAAGCCAACCACCACTCCATCTGCTAATATTTGTTTCACCATAGGTTCTTTCACCATATCTTACCGGTAAATCTATTATTTTAAGATTAATTTTTGCAGCACCGAAAAGAAGATCAAAATCACCGTAAGGATCAAAGTCACCGAAATAATTTCTGTTTTCAGAAATCAAATTATATTCTTTTCTGAATAAAACTTTTGTTCCGCATAGAGTATCTTTTACCGGTTGTCCTAACAGCCAGGTAAATGCCCAACTAAAAAATTTATTGCCCAAAAGATTAAAAAATCTCATTGCTTTTTTATCCATTGGATAAACAAGTCTTACACCATTAATAAATTCACCTTTACCCGCAGAGATTGCTTCATAAAAATATTTTAATTTTTCAGGAGATACAGTCAGGTCAGCATCGAGAATCATGAGAATATCACCTTTGGCATATTTGAAACCTTCTCTTACGGCATCCCCCTTTCCTTTTCCGGGTTGTTTATATAATGAGACGGGAAATTTTGTATAATTTTTTATTTCAGACTGAATAGTTTTGAAAGTATTATCTGTTGAATTTCCTTCAACGAAAATTATTTCTGTTTCAGAACCTAATTTTTCAATTCCATTGAGAATATTTTTAATATTACCTTCTTCATTTCTTGCCGGTACTAAAATGGAAACTGAAAATTGTTTGGAATCAATCGGAATTAATCTTGCCGTAACGAAATTAGTGAGGCACAAATGATTAAATGGAAAAAATCTTGAAACAAATTTATTAAAGAACGAATACAGCAAAGGAATTTTAGCAGGAAATAACACTTCTCTTTTGTTACTTATAAATTCAAAACCTGACAAGTTAAGCAAATTTTTTACATCATGAACAGTCAGCCAGTTTTGATCGAGATTTTTCTTTTTAAGTTTTAATAACTCTGCTAATTTCAGAGGAAAACTCCAAAGTCTGCTATAAAAATTTATTATCAGTTTAGTATTCGAATGACAATTTTTTGCGATATTTTGAAGAGTAATCTGAACATCATATATATCATTAATTAAATCCGACATTATAATGTAATCAAACTTTTTATCGAGTGTGAAAGTGTGAGCATCATCAAGTATAAATTCAGTTTCAGGATAATTTTCTTTTGCGAGTTTTAAAGATTCTTCGGAAAAATCTATTCCCATCTTATCTTTTGATTTGAGAGAGCCGATTAGTGAACCATCACCACATCCAAGTTCAAGAACAGAAGAAGATTCGGGAATTATAAAATCAATAACTTCTTTAATACGGTAATGATATGCAGACGAGAAGGAATTTTTTTTCTTGTAGGAAGAATAAATTTCGTTCCAGAAAGAAACTCTCGTAAGATTATATTGTTTCAGTTTATCCAAAGTATTAATA
>DOWN01000325.1 GCA_003519545.1 Bacteroidota bacterium | reverse complement strand
AATATAAATTGATAAAACTTAAAATTTAGTTCGCAAAATAAATTTATACTGCTATGAAAAAAATATTAATTCTATTTCTAATAATAAGTTTAAAAGGATATAGTCAAATAAAGTTAACTGAACTTCATCCATATCCTACTGTATTTAATTTAAAATCTATTAGTATGATAGATGAGAATAAATGGATTATATCCGGAGAGAATAATACATTATTAAAGACTTCGGATGGAGGAGAAACATTCACAAAAAATAATCTTAAATTAGATTCAAACAGATTATCAGATATAAGTTTTGTAAATTTAAATACCGGATATATAACAGCCCAGAGAACTGACATTTATAATGGTACAAAATTATACAAAACAACAAACGGGGGTATAAATTTCCATCTGAAATCTAATATAAATTTTAATTTTTTTCCAAATTCAAAATTAAAATTTATTAATGAAGATATTGGAATTATTTATACTGATTTTGAAATATTTAGGACAACAAATCAAGGATTTAATTGGTATTCAATTGATTTCAATTCTATAAATTCATCAAAAATTGTGCGAGTCAGAGATAATATAATTTATGTAATAGGAGAAGATTTTAGTAAGAATAGTAAAATTTTTTATTCATTAGATTATGGTATTAGTTTCAATGAAATTTTTCTAACTCAGGAAATATCAAATAGAAATGTCATATACGTTCAAAAATTTTTAAATAAAATTTTTATTATTTCGCATTATAATTCAATTTATACACTACACGTATCTACTGACAATGGAAATACTTGGATAAACAAACCAATAGACTTTAATATTAATAATTTGTTTGATGGAATTTTTTACAATGAAAATATCGGAATATTAAGGGTTACTTTTCCAGATATTACAAGTGGAAATCCCATTAGCGGATTATTAATAACAAGTAATAGCGGAAATTCGTGGACTTTTATTCCGGATAAATACAAGAACATAAAGAATTTAAAAATTGATTATTCCGGAAATACGAAAGTTGTGATTGGGGAATCAGGTTTGATAATGAAATCAGAAGATAATTCGAATACATTTATTGAAATCAGTAAAAGATTGACAAATCAAAAAATTAACAGTGTTGGTCATCAGAGAAACAATAATGTTGTAATTGCTGTGGGTGATAGCGGAACAGTGATGAGGAGTTCAAACAAAGGAGTAACTTGGAAGCTTTTAGATATAAATACTAAACGCAATATCAAGAATGTATTTCTTTTTGATGATAATGTTGGATATATAGTTGCCGATACGGGTGGATTTTTTAAATCATCAAATAGCGGTGTTAACTGGCAATTTTTTAGTTTCGGTGTAACCGGAAATAATTTTTATGGAACTTTCAAAAATTCTAAATCCGGTGCAATAATCGGTGGGACTCAAAAGAAAATGCATTCAACACTAGATGGAGGAATGAATTGGATAACTGTACCTTTGAGATCTTATTATTCAGATCCTCTTGTAGGAATTATTTCAGGAGAATTGGATATTGTAAATATAGGGGGGACAAGATATATTGGGAGAGAATTCCAAACAGGAAATGCGGGAATTCCAACGCATACTTTTATCTATTCATCAAATGCCGGGGCAAAATGGAATTCAATAACTTCAACACAAAGTTCATTTGGAATAAGTGGTTATGCTTCGGGTGATAGTGATCATGTGTTTTTATCATTTAGTGACGGGCTAAAATTTATAACATTTAATAATTTTCAAAGTTATGGTGTTGATACAGTTCCACATATATTATATAATAATATTTCATTTTTAAACAAATATATAGGTGTTGCATATCAAGGTGGTCATATAAACTTAACTTTAAATGGTGGAATGAATTGGCATAAACTGAGTGAATATTTTAATAGTAGTATGAAAATGACAACTGAAAATGATTTATTTTTGTTTTATGAAAAAGGATTAATAGTTCACGGTGGAGATATTGATACTACTGTAAATATAGTTTCAAAAGAAATCTTATTAAATTATAATTTATATCAAAATTATCCCAATCCATTTAATCCTGAAACGACAATAAGATTTGATATTTTAAAAGGTGAAAATATTGAACTTAAGATTTATGATATTACAGGAAGATTAGTGTCAACAATTGTTAACAAATTTTTATTTCCAGGCAGATATGAATTTAATTATAATGGAAATAACTTATCAAGTGGAATTTATTTTTATATTTTAAAAGGTGAAACCTTTTTTGAAAGTAAAAAAATGGTATTACTTAAATAGATAAAATTTTATTCTCGTTATATATAAATTAAGGAAATTCGATTTTCGAGTTTCCTTTTTTATTTTATTAATTTTGGATAGTTTAACAATAATTTAAAACTTAGAGATAAATGAAAAAGTTATTTAATTTAATTGTAATTTTTTTTATTACATGTAATATATATTCACAAACAAATCTGAAGGCGGGTTATGTTTATCTTAACAAGTTAAATCCATTTAACTCATGGACATATCAGCATGAGATGTCGAGGATTGCTTTGCTCGAATCCGGATTGGTGAGTGATGCTATATATGTGGAAGTGCCGGAAAGCGGGGATAGCGAAAAGACAAGGAATGCGATTGACAGTTTGATTAAACAAGGTTGCAAAATTATATTCAGCACAAGTTATGATTTTATGGATGAGACACTTGAGATGGCGGAAAAAAATCCGGAAATAATTTTTATGCATTGTTCGGGAGATAAGACAACGAAAAATTTAGGAACTTATATGGGGAGAATGTATGAAGCAGACTTTATTTCAGGAATGATGGCGGCGATGGTTTCCAAATCAGGGAATATAGGTTACACTGCACCTGTTAAAATTCCTGAGGTGTATCGTGGAATAAATGCTTTTTATTCAGGTGCAAAAAGTATAAATGAAAAAATAAAAATGACAGTGAAGTTTGTGGGTGAATGGAAAAATTCACCTGTGGAAAGAAGGGTGACGGCTGAAATAATAAGTGCGGGTGCTGATGTGATAGCACATGGGATGGATAGCCCTGTGCCTTGTCAGGTTGCGGAGGAAATGGGAATACCAACATTTGGGTATAACTCTGATCAATCAGATTTTGCGAAAAAAAATATTGTTACGAGCAGTGTTTGGAACTGGGATGTTTTTGTTTTGAGTAGTGTATCGCAGGTTTTAGCAGGTAACTGGAAAAGTGAAAGTCTATGGTGGGGATTTGATAAAAAAGGGGTGGATGTTACAAAAGTTTATAACTATAGTGATAAAATAGATATGAAAAAAATTATAGATATGAAAAGAAAAATGATAGAGGACAAAGGAGTTTTGATGGGAGGAAAAATCTACAGTGATGAAGATTTATTAAATATGAATTTTTTATTGGAAGGTATTACAGAGATAGAGTGAGGGTTTTTCTCTTTATTAAGATAAGGGAAAAAATTATAGGGAAAAAATTGAGTTTAGTACCGGAGGAGGGACTTGAACCCCCG
>DOWN01000095.1 GCA_003519545.1 Bacteroidota bacterium | reverse complement strand
AGCTATGCCCAATCTAATTCAACGGAAATTACAATTCCAAATGATGATTCATATATAATTAAATTACTAAATGTTGATAGTAACATTTATATTTGCAAAAAAAAGGCGATATTTAGTCTTAACATTTATTCAGATGAAATTAAATCACTTAACATTCCATATTTATCAGAAGATGAATATATTCAGAACCTAATTTTTGGCAATCAAGGTATTGGATATTTATTGACATCAAAGAATTTATATGAAACCTCAAATGACCTAACAAAAATTAAAAAAATTCTAATACCAAGTAAAATAGATATTAATCAAATAAGAAAGTTTGAATACGAAGATGAAGATTATTTTTATGAAATACTTTTGAAAAATGATGAATTAATTTTAACTGTAGCAATAAATAGATATAATAGCATTGTTTTTGTATATGATGATAAATTGAACAAATGGGAACCGTTAGAATATGATTTTATAGATTTAGATAAATTGTTAAATAAAAACAATGGTTTTAGCATTAACTCAGAATTAGTTAATCAAACTCAAATTGATAGTATATTTGTTTTTCATAATTTTTACAAGAATAAATTTTTTCTAAAAAAGTTTGAGATTCCAAATTCTTTTGAAAGTGAAGTAACATCAAATAGATCATCATTATATTTCTATAATGAAAAAGTAGGGCTTTATTATAATATAAATAATCAATATTTATACTTAACAGCAACGAGAGAACTCCCAAGATCTACAAAAAATAGCTCAATAAATTTATATTCTACAATCGATGGAGGTAAAAGTTGGTTCTCAAATAACTTATTACAATATAATGACATTCACTATATAAAGTTTTTCGGTGAAAAAGACGGGTATTTAATTTGCTCAAAAATAAACAAAGAAGGAGAGTATATTGATAATTATGAAAAAACTATTTTGCATTTATTTGATGATGCTTTTGGACCAAAAGATTTTGTTTATAATATATTAAAAACAACTGATGGAGGAATTTCTTGGAACAAAACAAATTTTCAATTTAATTCTTTTGAACCTTGCGATATGAAAATTCAAAAAAATGATGATAATTCTTTTTGTGTATTAATAAAAAATGAATTGTATAAATCCACAGATGGATCTAACTGGGTTTATGTAGCAAGCAATATTGAAAACTCAAATTATGATTTAAATTTATGCTCTGTCAATAGTTTAATTTGTTATCTATATAACGATAATAAGCTTTGGAAAATTTCAACCCAACAAGAATTTCATTATGGCGATTCACTGACATCAGATATTCACATTAACTCAATTCAAAACAATTATAACTTCTCAGCTGAATATCAAAATAATTTTATATTGAAAGAAAGTAGCAAATATAAAAATGAGCGCGACAGTGCATTTATATTATATAATGAAGGAAATTATTTAGAAGCTATACCAATTTTAACTAATTTAATTGATAAGGATTTATATTTCAAATCGCAATATTTATTAAAATTGGGTTATTCGTATTTAGAATTAAATAATTATTCGGAAGCTATCAGATATTTTGAAGAATCTTACAATTTAGATAGTAATGCGACAATTGCAAATAATCTAGGTTATGCATACCAAGAAATTGGAAATTATGACAAAGCATTAGATTTTTATAAAAAAGCTGTAGAACTTAATCCTGAGTCTGAAATATATAAAAATAATTTAAATTACGTCTCAGACTTAACTTATAAATTAACAAATGATGATACATATTATTTAAACAAGTATTTTCCTATACATAAAGTTGGGAGTAAAAAATTATATTGGCAAAACAATAATTCTGCTTATTACTCTGAAACTATTTTTAACAATAATACAGAAGTTGAATATGGAAATATTTCAATAAATTATTTTTATAATTATTTGTCTTATCAAATTAATGATAGAATATTAATAGAAGAAGGTAAATATAAAATCATTGGAAATTCATTAGCATATTTTGGATTTAATAATATGCTCGGAGATTATTCATACAAAATAATTTCTTTTCCAATTCATAAAAACATAATATGGAGTGCTTTTGGATTTCAATTAAAAGTTTTAAGTTTAAATGAAAGTATCGTAACAACTTTAGGCAGATTTGATAATTGTTTAATGTTAGGCAATGATTTCTATAGAGAATATTATGCTCCAGAAATTGGTCTAATTTTAGTTGTCTCTAAAATTGAAACAATTGAGTTTAATAAAGAGAAAGAACTAATTGAATATAATATATTAAAATAATAAATTAGCAACCTCTAAAAATCCCAGCCGAAGAAAATTTGATGGAATAAATCATCCTGAACTTTTGAAAAATTATTTTCAATGCGTTTGCCTGTGTCATATCTTAAAACAAGGAATCCAAATAAATTCAGGCGAAGACCTGCTCCGAAACTTCCATAAGTCTGTCCGTAATTATCAAAACTGTCAAATGCATTCCCTGCATCAAAGAATACTGCACCGTTCATTCCGGGTATTATGTAGTTCAATCCTAAAGGAAGTTTTGTTTGCCATAAACTGAAAACCGGAAATCTCACCTCAGCATTTGTCTGCCACATCTTTGTTCCTTTAATCGAATTGAAAGACCATCCCCTGATAGACCAAGAACCTCCCATATAAAACCTTCTGGCGTTTTTTCCTTCATTCATAAACCACTGTCCGCGTGTTGCAAATGTGATTCCCGGAAAGACCTGAAAATATTTTCTGTAATCAATTAATACACTGTAAAAATTTTCATTTGAATATTGTATATCAGTAGTATATCCGAGCGTAGTATTAAATTTTTCTCCATCAACAGGTCCTGTCAATCCGTATATAGCATTGTCTTTTATATAGGCAACTGAATTTGAAAGCAATAATGATTTTCTGTAATTTAATAAATCAATATCTTTTGTTGTCTGTGAAAGCGAAGTTGAAGTTTCCAGCCGTCTGAAAAACGAAAGCGGATATGCCATGCTGAGATATGCTCCATACATCCTTTCGTAGTAAGATACATCCGATTCGGAAATGTCATATCTTTTTCCGGAGAGATGATAGATGCCATAAGCATAGTTTAACCTTTGCTCAAGAGATACTTTAGAAATGGCTACATTAAAACTTTTCCAAAAATCTGAATTCGGATCGGAATTATTAAAAATTAAAAAGTAATATCTTTCGTTGCCAAGCATATCAGAAAGAGAAATTACACCTCCCGCATTTGTCCCGAATACAGGATCGGTCGTTATGGAAGTAGTTGCCAAGTCCATTGAAAAATCTTTTTCATACCTTGTATTATTTTTTCCTGATATGCCTTTAAGTTTATCCGGCTCCCAGATATTTTCTTTTTTTATAAAATCAATTTTCACCACCATATCAGACGAATCAAATTTATTATTCACACCAGGTAATTTTCTGATTTTCATAGCACGCTTTTCAAACGAAGTGAAAAGAATTTCATTATCCCCTGCCCATTCAGGATCCATCGCAGATGATGTGAGATTTGTCAGTCTTCTCATCTCAAGCGGTATTTTGTAATTTTCGGGGCTCAGGTAATCATTCACAAATTTTTCAAGATCATATATAACAGGTTTTGAACCGGATTTATTTTCACTTCCTGCAATTTCGGAATGATGAGCAAAATCAATCATCCATATATTTTGATTACCTCCAATATCAGAAGTGAAAATTACTTTTGAACCGTCTTCGGAAAATTTCGGTGAGTAATCGAGTTGATTTCCTATTGTTAGATACTCAATATTTCCTGTCTTAATTTCATAAAGAAATAGATTGTATTTATTATTCTCTCCGAAAGAAGTTCTGTCGGAAGAAAAGACTATATATTTTCCGTCGGGTGAAATATCAGGATCTCTATCATCATAAAAATCATTTGTCAGCCGTATCAGATTATTTTCTTTTATTTCAAAAATGTAAATATCACTTTTTCCCGAGAAATCAGTTGCAGGAAAAACAATTTTTGTATTATCATTATTCCAAGCGGGAGAACCGATACCTACAATATTTTTAAACGAAAAATCTCCGAGATCATCACCGGTTTTTACGTCAAAAATATTCAAAGCATCTGCTTCGCCTTTTTGACTGACAAAGGCAAGCCGACCGTCTGAAGAAACATCCATTCCTGTTCTGAAAAAATGAAATGACTCAAACTCGTCAGAGCGTTCACCAAACAAAAACATTTCAGGAGAAGATTTTTTTTCTTTTAAATCTTTTTTGAAAATACTTGTATATCCTGATTTATTACCGATATAAAAAATTTCTTTTTTGCTACAACATGAGTTATAAGTTGGCTTATGTCCAAACTCTGAAGAAATTACAAGTTCAGAAATTTTTGAAGGCGTGTCCTGATTATTTTTTAAATTATTATAATAATCTTTTATATAAGGTGTGAACTCAGCATCAAACTCTTCATAATCTTTTCCGATAGTATGTTTCATTACAACTGAAAAATTTTCATCCATCCAAAAATTATCCATCAGTTCGAGAATTTTTTCTTCTCCGTATTTATCGGCGATATACTCGAGTACTCTCTGACCTAATTTATACATCAAAAAAGAACCGTAAGACTCTTCCCAATTAGAAAGACCCGGATAATAATCAGATAGCACAGCATCTTTAAAAATCATTTCTGCCTGAGCATCCCATTCGGTTGACCAGTATTCCGCTAAACCTTCAGTGAACCATAGAGGAGGCATACGATCATTAATTTTTCCGTAAAGTTTTAATTGATTGAGCAATTTACTCACCATTAAAACGTGAGTAAGTTCGTGACGGATAACGTGTTTGAACTGACCGAGTGAACCTTCGTGTGGAATAACTACGCGACCTTTTATAAATTCAAAAAAACCACCGACACCATCAGGAATTAATCCCGGTGTAGTATTAGTCTGTTTAAAATGTATGGGAGATGAATAAAAAATTATAGGGACTGTATCTATAAGTGTGTGTTTAAACTTCTGCGAGAGGATAGCGTAACTTTCTTCGGCATAATTCGCACCTATCTCTGCAAGTTCCTTTGCCTCTTTATAATAAAAAATCTTAAAATGAGGAGTAGAAATTGTGTGCCAGTCAAAATCGGAATACTGAACTTTGTTTTTCCCGAAGTCCACAAACTGAGAATAACCGGTTAGATATGATAATAAAAATATTATTACTAATAATCGTGTTTTCATAACTGAATTTTTTCCGGGGATACAGAGTTCCGTAAAAATTAGAATATTTATTTATTCAGTAAAATGAATAATTTTATACCATTTAATTTTGTCTTTTTATAGTTAAGAAACATAACTAAAATGAATAAAATTCGTATTTTAACATATAATGAAAGAGTCAGTTTTCAATAAAATATATAAACTTTATTCGGAAGATTTAACTTATTCGGAGTTTGAAAAGTTATTTCACAAAGACCCTCAGGGAGTTTATCAGTATTTTATTAAAAACATTGATAAAAAAGAAGGTTCAAAAAGTTCTTTCAAAAAATTTTTATATTTTTCAAAATATCTGACAGTTGCATTTCTAAAAAAACTAAGTGCCGCAAGAAGAATAATTTTCACTCTGTCGGTTTTAATGTTTGCTTATTCTTATTTTATTGAAGACTGGCTTTATGCAGCAACATCATTCGGATTATTAATTTTTCTTATACTGCTTGAGGTAACCGATAAATTCACGGCAAAGGATGAACTGATAATCGCTCAGAATATTCAGGAAAGTTTATTACCCTCTGAAGTTCCGGATATTAAAGGATACGAAGTATCATATTTTTATGAAGCAGCAAAAGAAGTCGGAGGTGATTTTATTGATTTTTTTCATTATGAAGATAAAGATAATTTTAACATAACTATCGGAGATGTTTCCGGAAAAGGGCTTGGTGCGGCTCTATATATGTTTCAGACAAAAAGTCTTCTGAAACAAATTTTAAAAACTCAAAACGATTCTTTATATCTGCTCAGAGAATTGAACTCAACAATAACGGGTTCATTAAAAAAAGGATATTTCCTTAGCATTATAAATGCACTTGTAAAAGGAGATGAAATTTCACTTTCAAGAGCAGGTCATAATCCCGCATTATATTTTAATTCAGAAAATAAAATTTTTAAAGAAATAAAACCTTCGGGAATTGCCATAGGGCTGAGCAAAAACGGATTGTTTGAAAATTCACTGAACACTGAAAATATAAAAATGAGCAAAGGTGATATTTTGCTTTTATATACAGATGGATTGAACGAAGCAATGAACGGAAAAAATCAACAGTTCGGTTTGGAGAATATAAAATCAGTTTTATATCATTATAAAGACCACAATGCAGATGAGATAAAAAACTTAATTGTTAAAAATCTCGAACATTTCAGAGGAAGTCAATTGCCAAACGATGACATAAGTTTTGTAATTTTAAAACGCCTTTAAAAATTTATCACTTCTAACTTTTTTTAAATCCATAAAATATTTAAATTTTTTATTGAACAAATTTTATTCTCCGGAAAATGTCTGATAACTATAAGTTTAAAGAAATAAAAATTTACGCGGAAGACGAATGGCTCTATGGCAGTCAGAAAAAATACAGAACTGTTTTTGAACAGGCGGATGTAAAATATATTGATGCCGAAGTTTCTCTTTTTAATAAAAAATTTGACGAAGAAGACTGGGAACTTGATATAACGCTCAAGGCATTTGACAGTAAAGGTTCTGAACTTTGTAATCTTCCGGTAAAAAGAAAAATTTTAAAAGATGAAAATATAATTTATATAAGAAATGGTTGGGGAAATGCTAACGGCACTTTTTGGAAAAGAGGGAGTTACAGGTGGGAAGCACACATAGATGGTAAGTCTATCGGTTCTGCAAATTTTTATATTGAAAATCAGGGCAAGGTAACACGGGTTAAAAATCCATATTTTAAAATTAACTCGATTAAACTTTATGAATCTGGAACTGATGCCCCTTCTACAATAAAATATTTAAAAACTTTTAACAGCAGTTCGACGAGATATGTTTATTTTGAATTAAAAGCGACGAACCTTGTGAAGTCTCATGACTTCTGGGCTTGTCAGTTATTTTTTAATTTCAAAACTGATATAGGTGAACTTAAAGGACAGGATGAACAGATGAAATTTATCTATAAAAAAGATAAAACATTTTCATTTATTGGCGGATGGGGAAATGCAAAAGGCGGAAGTTGGTATAAAGGAATTTATTATCTTGAAATTCTTTTTATGGAAGAAATTATTGCAAAGATTCCTTTTAAGGTTGATGAATTTGAAGAAGTAGCCGATGAAGAATTTTATGCAAATGCTTTAAAAAATCCTGAAGATATAAGCGAAGTCACACAAACTGCCGCGTCTGAAAAAGAAATAACATTTGATGAAGCGATAAAAGAATTAAATGAATTGATAGGTCTTGAAACAATCAAAAAAAGAATAGCCGATTATGCTGAGTATATAAAATTTATAAAACTAAAAAAAGAAAAAGGTGTTGACTCTCAGGAGAAAATAAATCTTCATTCTGTTTTTACAGGAAATCCGGGAACAGGTAAAACAAAAGTTGCTAACCTTTTGGGAAAAATCTATAAGTCACTCGGATTGCTTTCTCAGGGGCATGTGCATGAAGTTGACAGACAGGATTTAGTTGGAGAGTTCATAGGGCATACTGCACCGAAAGTAAAAGAAGCAATCAATCAGGCACGAGGCGGAATTTTATTTATTGATGAAGCGTATTCACTTGCGAGATCAGGAGAAGATTCAAAAGATTACGGAAAAGAAGTAATAGAAATTTTAATTAAAGAAATGAGTGACGGTCCGGGAGATATAGCGATAATCGTAGCGGGCTATCCAAAAGAAATAAATACTTTTATTGATTCAAATCCGGGACTGAAATCAAGATTCAATCAGTATTTCAATTTTCCTGATTATACTCCGGATGAACTTCTCCATATTGCCGATTACAATATGTTTAAATCAAAAATGAAAATGGAAGATGATGCGAGAAGTTATATCTATCAGGAAGTAATCAAAGCATACAGAAACAGAGACAGAACTTTTGGAAATGCGAGATATATTAACGGTATAATAGAAGAAGCAAAAATGAAAATGGGTTTAAGACTTGTGAAAAAAGGAAATCTGAGTGATATTAAAAAAGAAGAATTAATAACTATCACACTCGATGATGTTAAGTCGGTTTTTGAAACACGTCAGTCAAAGTTTGTTGATATACCAATTGATGAGGAGTTGCTGAGAGATTCAATGCAAAGATTAAATTCATTGATAGGGCTTGATAATATTAAGCAGGAAGTGAATGAAATTGTTAAACTTGTTAGATATTACAGAGAACTTGAAAAAGATGTGAAAAATATTATTTCGCTTCACTCTGTATTTATGGGTAATCCGGGAACGGGAAAAACAACAGTTGCGAGAATTTTGGCTGACATATATAAAGCACTTGGAATTTTAGAAAAAGGACATTTGGTTGAAGTTGACAGGGCAGGTCTGGTGGCAGGATATGTAGGACAAACTGCAATCAAGACTTCAAATGTGATAGATAATGCAATGGGAGGAGTATTATTTATTGATGAAGCGTATTCACTGGATAGCGGAGGCAGTAATGATTTCGGTTCTGAAGCAATTGAAACAATTCTGAAAAGAATGGAAGATAACAGAGGTGATTTTATTGTTATAGTTGCGGGTTATACCGGTGAGATGAAAAAATTTATTGAATCAAATCCCGGTTTGAAATCTCGGTTTGATAAATATTTTGAATTTAAAGATTATACTGCCGATGAATTATTTATCATTGCGGAAATGCTGTTCCAAAATGAAGGGCATTTTCTTGATAAAGACGCAAAGATACATTTGAAAAAATATTTTGATTCACTGGATAAAGTTAGAGACAGTCATTTTGGAAACGGAAGAGAAGTCCGTAAAGTAGTTGAAGAAGTTATTAAAAATCATCATATCAGAATAGTAGATATACCGAAAGAAAAACGAACGGAAGAAACTTATAAAAAAATTATTTTAAAAGATGTTGAAGAGTTTAAACCGGTCGAGGTGATTGAAAAACCAAAAATGGGCTTCACTGCCTGACCGGTTTTAAATTTTTATTTTTTTATACCGGGCATTTCTTTCCCGTTTTGAAAGAGAATCATTTTGTTCACTTTTCCGGTGTCATCTTTAACAAATTCAATTTTTGCCTCTACTACTTTAAAGAAAAATTTATTTTCTGCTTCCGGAAAAATTTCAAATTTATTTTGATTTGTTGCCTGTGCGAAAATTTTATTGTCTTCTGTAGTAATTGTTATTGCGAATGAAGGGGATAACTCATAAACACCTGTGTAGTTCTGATAAACCGCAGGATCAACTGTCACTTCAACGGGATCTTTCAGTTCAATATTTTCTCCAAATGTTATGGCACTTAATTCATTTGCAATCTGGTCAACAATATCTCTGTCATTATTTGATAAAACAATAACGGTTATGGAATCATCCGTATATCTCATAAATGAAGATATGAATCCGAATATTCTGCCGTTATGCATTATTCTTTTTTTTCCTTTAAAGTCTTCTATCCAAAATCCATATCCATAATTATCTTTTCCCGGAGTGAACATTTCATCTTTTGATTTTTGAGATAAAATCTTATCTGTATATAACGCTTGATCCCAATTTAACATATCGGAGAGTGTGCTCGAAATGCTACCTGCAGCACCTGCAAACTTCAAATCAATATCAAAAGATTTAACAATTTTATTACTGTCGTTTTTTGTATAACCTGTAGCATAATCATCTCCTTTTATATTTTCTGCATCGAAATCTGAATTTATCATTCCTGCAGGTATAAAAATTTTTTCGTTCAGATATTCTTTAAATGATTTTCCCGATACCATTGCAATAATCTCTCCCAGCATAAGATAACCGGTATTTGAATATCTCATTTTTTCTCCCGGTTCAAATTCTAAATCAAGAATAAATACTGAATCTAAAATTTCAGAAGCATTGTCATATTCAGCGATGTTCCCTACTATTTTTTTTATACTTGTATAATTTGGAATTCCTGATGTATGATTTAATAAATTTTTAATTGTGATTTTATCTGAGTATTTATAATCAGGAAAATATTTTGTTATATAATCAGAAGTTGAAAGTTTTCCTTCTTCTTGTAGTTTCAAAATGAGAGCGGCTGTGAACTGCTTAGTCACCGAACCAATTAAATATTTTAAATCTGGATTATTTTCTTTTTTTGTGGTTATGTTTGCGAAACCTAATGCTTTTATATATTCAGGTTTTCCGTTTTTTGCAATCATTACTGCTCCCATAAAGTCACCTTTTTCATAACGTTTATTCAGATATTCATCATATTTATCGCTTAAAGTTTGTGAAAATAAATTTGAGGTGAGAACAAAAAATAAAATAAAGGGAAAGAATATTTTTTTCATAATAATAAAATTAAAAAGTGCTTTTTATTATTAAGACGGATTTTAACTGGAAGGGTTTCATAAAAAAAGACCTGCGAAACTCAACAGGTCTTTTTGGTTATAGGGGGATAAATGCAGAGAAAATATCTATTTAACTAATATCATTCTTTTTGTTTCTGTAAAATTACCTGCTCTGATAGTATAAAAATAAATTCCGCTTGATAAATTTGCACCGTTGAAATCATATTCATAAACTCCGGCTGTTAAATTATTTTTCACCAAATTTGAAACTTCTTTTCCGCTTAAATCATAAACTGATAAAGTTACAAACTCATTTGAAGGGATACTGAATTTGATTTTTGTTTCAGGGTTAAATGGATTCGGAAAATTTTGTTTTAATTCAAATACATCAACAATTGACGAAATTTGTTTTACACCTGAAACTACGCTGATACTACCATTCATTCCTGAGTGAATTGTACATTCGTAATTATAAACACCAACGACTTGCACAACATAAATGAATGTGAACCCGACTGTTCCGGTTTGGATAGATGCAAAAGATGCTGCACCACCCGGAACTGAATTGCTTGTTACATCGTGAAATCCTGATACCCAAGTCCATTTAATTGTGTCACCGACATTTGCCGCAACGTTTGAAGGTGAAAAAGTATTTCCGCCTCCCTGTCCGACGTTTATATTTCTAACAACTGCATTTGCATTTGAGATTAAGAACAGTGAAATCAGAAATGCGAAGGAAAGTAATTTTGTTTTCATTATATTTTATATTTAATGTTTTTTAATTTGCAAAAATTGTCGTATGTTTAACTACGATACTTTTACAAAATTAGAAATATAAAATATTATTGTCAAGAGTTAATTTTGTATGAATTTTATGACGGTTTCTATGACTGAATCAAAAATCTGATTCGAACCAGCGAAAGGATGTGAGATTCCGAAAGTATGACCGGTTTTTTCTATCAGAATTAACTTTGAAGTTTCTTTATTATTGTGTGATTTTAAATTTTCTGCATTTGAATAATCAACGGCAAGGTCTTCGGTTCCGTGAATAATCAGCCAGGGAATATTTATTTTTTCAGCTGCTGATTCTATACTCAATGCTTCCCTGTTGTTTTCTATATCTTCAAGAAGTGATACATTCAATCTCATCATTTGTTTAGTTCTGGTATTTTCGGATTCCCAATATCCGTCTTGTTTCCATTGAGTTTTAAGTCTGTCACTGTATCTGTCAAAATTTGAGATTGCGGAAAGTGTAATTAACTTTTTTATTTTTTTATTTCCGGCAGAAAAAATGATTGCGGTTCCTCCTCCTCTTGAGTGTCCTATCAAAGTGATATTATCAAAATCATAATTATATGTATCTTTATTTCTTTCCAGATAATTTAATACATCTGTGAGGTCGTTAAGTTCTCTTGAATGAGTATTCTGAGCAAATAAATCTAATCTTGTAAAATTCATTAAATCCTCATCATCTTCACCCACACCATTATAAGAAAAATTAAAACTCACGGCAAAATTTCCTGCAAGAGCAATTTTATCCATCATATAAGGAAAACCTCCCCAGTCTTTAAAACCTTTAAACCCATGGCAAAAGATTACAAGAGGAAGTTGTCCCGTTATTAATTCTTTTTGAAATTCGGAAGGTATCATTCTGAAATCGGCTGTAATGCTGTCACCATACCTGTTAGGAATTTTCAGAGAAATTTTTTCTACACTGTTCATAATTAATCCCGGTATTTAAATTGAAACGTCACCGGGCAAGCCGCTTCTTCTCTTCATATGTTGTTCTGTGAGTAGGGTCGAATGTTATAAATTTATCATAAACGGATTTATCACCGTAGTCAAGAAAAGTATCTGCAATTTCCAGATATTTTGTATCGAAGAAGATGTCAATATTATATGCTCTGATTTCTTTTTTTCTTATGTTACTCATCTTCTCAAGAGACTTAACAATATACTGATATGCATTATTTTTATTTATGCCGAGACTATCAAGTCCCATCCAGTGATATTCAAAGAACCCTTTTCTGTAATCATCAAATTTTACGTTTGTTAATTCCTGAACAATTTGAAGTCTTGAAGGTTTAGAACCTCCACCTGTTTCAGTCCATCCTCTTTTATCGGTAATTAACTTGTTACAAATATCGAGTGCTTTTTGAAAATATTTAGTTCCGCCTTTCGGATAATAAGAATCTTCATCATATCCAACTATGAGATATGCATAATAATTAAGCAAACTTAATAGCGGATCAAAGATTACATCATTTTTTATAAACTGCATCGAACTTTGGTATGAAAAATTACATCTCTCATCAAGAATTCTGAACATAGTCGTATATCTTACAGGTTCTGTTTTGTCAGGTCTATACACTTCCCTTTGAGCAACAACAACTAACTGGGTTTCATATAAATCAAATCCGTTAGTAGTTCTGAAATTAAACTGAAAAGTGCAGTTTATAGTAGGGATAGGTTCGTCGTGCCACTTGTTCCTGTTGAGATAGTCCTGAACCTGTTGTTTAAAATTTCTGAGACGTTCACGTGCGTCAGTAGGCAATGCCTGATCTTCTATAATAACCGTTGCGTTCAAATCCTGATAGGTCTGAGCGTGCAACTTGTTATTTAAACCAAGAAATGTTATAATTATCAGTAATAAACCGAATTTAATAGTATTTTGAATTTTCATTCGCTTTTAATTAAATTAAAATTGTTTTAATAGATTATATTTTCAATTCATTTTCATAACCGCTGAAAATATGTCCAATTAACTTAAAATATGTGTAAAATTAAATTAATATTCTTATTATTTATATATTTAATTTCAATAAAAGTTTCTTATTCTCAGTTTGAAAATATTGATATAGGGGCAAGAAGCACGGCATTAAGCGGTGCATTTACATCACTGTCAAATAATTCAAATGCTTTATTCTATAATCCGGGAGGACTTGCACAGTTGAAATTCAGAGAATTTTCGGTTTCTTATTCTCCTGCTCCTTACGGAATGACAGAACTCTCTACATCAGCAATCACATTTGCAGAACCTACAAAATATGGAGTTTTCGGTTTAGGTTTTAAAAACTACGGATATGAACTTTACAGAGAATTAAATGCAATTGTGAATTATTCAAATAATTATGATAACAAAATTTTTTACGGAGTTAATTTAAATTTTTATCATTTAAGTATAAAAAATTATAATACTGCAAACTCAATCGGTATTGATGCCGGAGTTCTTGCATATATAACGGAGTTTATGCGATTCGGTTTTATGGGAAAAAATCTTACGGGATCGACAATCGGTCAATCAAAAGAAAAAATTGCTCAGGTTTATAAAACCGGTTTATCTTTTCAGCCTCAGGAGAATTTCAATATTCTTCTTGAAGTAGAAAAGGATGTTAAATTTCCTTTATCATTCAGAGCAGGTCTTGAGTATAGTTTTATGGATTATATTGACTTAAGAGGTGGTGTGGGAACAGAGCCATCCATCTATTCAGGCGGAATAGGAATAAATTATGATGTTATCCAGTTGGACTATTCCCTTCACAACTCTGTTGACCTTGGTTTAACTCATCAGGTTGGTGTTACCGTAAACTTCGGCGGTAAAAAAGCAAGAGAGATGTCAAAAGATCAATTGAAAAATTCTTTTAAAAAATAATTAATAAATTTTGAAGTTTATAGTAATAGGCGAACCTTGTGCGGATTATATTATAAAATCTGACGGAACAACTTATAAAAGTTACGGAGGGATTTTATATTCACTGATAACTTTGTCTCTCTTATCAAATAAAAATGATATTGTGTTTCCTGTGATGATGACTGGATATGATGAGTATGAGAATATTAAAAATTTACTCGGCAGATATGAAAATATTAATACCGATGGAATAATAAAATCTGAACTTCCGATGCGACAGGTTAAACTTGACTATACAAACATCGGAGGAGTTAAATCTGAACGCCTTGAATTTTCTACTCAACCTGTTGAGAGTTTAACATATGAACAGATTAGTCCATATATAAATGATGCTGATGCAGTTTTAATAAATTTAATTTCCGGAGTTGATATAACTTCTGATGCATTTTTAGAACTTAGAAAAAACTTTAAGAAAAATATACATATAGATATACACAATCTTGTTTTGGAAACAAAACCTGACGGTAGAAGAAGTTATAAAAATCCGGATGACTGGAAATTATGGTGTAAAAATTCAGATACTTTACAAATGAATGAATATGAATTTCTTCATATTTCAAAAGAAATGAAAAACGAATATATGTTTGCAGAAGAAGTGCTTATGAGCGATGACAGTTCTGTAAAAGGAATTATTATTACAAGAGGAAAAGCAGGTCTTTCAGGATTTACAAAAAAAGAAAAAACTTTTGGAACTGAAAAATTTACCGATATAGATAAACAGGATATTTTTGCAATTGAAAACTCACACTTTATAGATTCAACCGGTTGTGGCGATGTATTTGCAGCCGCTTTCACATTGGATTATAACAAGACGAATAATTTTATCAAGAGTATTCATTATGCAAACAGAATTGCTTCTTATAAAACATCCCTTCAGGGAATTGAAGAATTAATAAAACTTAAATGAGAATATTTGTAACAGGTGCCAATGGACTTTTAGGACAAACTATAACATCAATTTTTACCCGAGAGTCTGACTTTGAATTGATTACAAGCGGAGTTGAAACTGATTCGTCTTCAGACTTAGGGCATACTTATGAAAGACTTGATTTAACAAATAAAGATGAAGTTAAAAAATTAATCGGGTTTTATGAACCTGATGTAATAGTTAACTGTGCTGCATTTACTGATGTTGATAAATGTGAAACTGAACGTGAGTTATGCTGGAAAGTAAATGTGGATGCGGTTAAACATTTGATAATCGCTTCAAGAATTAATAACGCAAAGATTATTCATTACTCTACTGATTATATCTTTGACGGAAAAAACGGACCTTATGACGAAGAAGCAAAACCAAATCCTGTTTCTTTTTATGGCAGATCAAAACTCGCAAGCGAAAATGCACTTCTGACAAGCGGAGCAGATTTTGCAATTGCAAGGACAATGGTTTTATTCGGAATAGGAAATAACATTAAACCAAATTTTGCTTTATGGCTGATAGGGAAACTAAAAAATAATGAACCTGTGAATATTGTTGACGACCAAATCGGTAATGTTACTATCTCTGACGATCTTGCATTCGGTACTTTAAAAATTATTGAACTTAAGAAAAAAGGAGTTTTTAATATTGCGGGAAGTGATATACTTTCAAGATATGAGTTTGTGTTGAAAATGTGTGAAGTGTTCGGGTTTAACAAAAACTTAGTTTCGAAAATTAAAACAGCGGATTTAAATCAACCTGCACCGAGACCACTCAACTCAGGATTGATTACGCTAAAAGCACAGTCTGAACTTGGTTTTAAACCAATGGATTCGCTTGAAGCACTTAGACTTTTAAAAATACAATTAGGTTATTAACAAATTTAAAATATGCTCGATATAAAATTAATAAGAGAAAATCCGGATTACGTAAAACAAAAATTAAAAACACGCGGAGAAGATGAAGCTGCTATTCACAGAATTGAAAAAATTGATTCTGACAGACTTGAAATTTTACACAAGATTGAAAAATTAAAAGAACTGAGAAATAAAGCATCTGATGATATTGCAGTAATGAAAAAAAACAAACTGGATGCGAGTGATGCAATTGCACAAACAAGAATTCTCGGAGATGAAATTAAAGAACTTGATTCACAGATAAAAAAACTTGAAACTGAACTTGAACAGGAATTATATTTTATACCTGCATTGCCTGCAGAAAATGTTCCGTTGGGAAAAGATGCGACTGAAAACGTGGAAGTGAGAGTCTGGGGTGAAAAAAAATCTTTTGATTTCAAAGTAAAAGATCATCTTGAACTTGGTAAATCTCTTGATATACTTGATTTTGAAAGAGGCACAAAAATTACAGGAAGCGGATTCCCTCTTTACAAAGGTAAAGGTGCAACTTTAGAACGGGCTTTGATAAATTATATGCTGGATAATCATATTTCAAATAACGGATACACGGAAGTTTTAACTCCTGTTCTCGCTAACAGGGCTTCAATGGAAGCAGCGGAGAAAGTTCCTAAGTTTGAAGATGATATGTATTACATTGAGAAAGACGGATTGTTTGCAATACCGACTGCTGAAGTTTCAATTCTGAATATTCACCGAGATGAAATTTTAAAAGATGAAGATTTACCGATTAAATATTGCGGATTTACAAATTGCTTCAGACGTGAAGCGGGAAGTTATGGAAAAGATACAAAAGGATTTTTAAGGGTTCATCAGTTTAACAAAGTTGAACTGATAAATTTTTGCAAACCTGAAGAGTCTTATAACGAGATGGAAAAAATGCTAAAAGATGCTACGGGAATATTGGAATCACTTGGAATTCATTACAGAATAATTGAATTATGCACAGGTGATTTAGGATTTTCAGCAAGTAAATGTTATGATATTGAAGTCTGGAGTTACGCTGAAGATAAATGGTTAGAAGCATCATCCGTAAGCAATTGCACAGACTTTCAGTCAAGACGTGCAAAGATAAGATTTAAAAGACACGGAGGAGACGGAAAACAAAAAACCGAACTCGTTCATATTTTAAACGGTTCAGGTCTTGCGACTTCACGTCTGATGGTTGCTTTACTTGAGTCATATCAAACAAATGACGGACATATTACCGTCCCTGAAGTTCTGAGAAAATATACAAACTTCGAAAGGATTTAATTTTAAAAAAGGTTATTACATATTAATTGTAATTATACTTTTAATAATTTTATTCAAATTACCGCCAATATTTTTTTCTGATATACAACTCTGGGATGAAGGTATGTATGCAACCAGAGTTCTTGCGATTGATAAATTCGGAGCTTTTTTGGATCAGTCTTTTTTTTCAGTAGCCGGTATGGATAGTGGTTCACAGCCCCCGCTTGTAATTTGGATTGGGTATCTCTTCACACTCGTCTTCGGACATCACGAATGGGTTTTGAAATTAGTTCCTTTTATTTTTGGAATTTTATCCGTGATTGTTTTATATAAAACAGGTCTTGAATTATTTGATCGGAAATCTGCCATCCTTTCTGTTATAATTTTTTCATCAAATTTAGTATTCAGTATATATATAAAAAGATTTCAACTTGATATACCTGTTACATTTTTTATAATTACTTCATTTTTGTTTTTTATAAAATATTACAAAAATCCGGAAACAAAATATTTAATCTATAGCGGAATTTGTCTCGGTTTATCTTCAATTACAAAAGCACTCGTCGGGGTTTTAATCCCTGTTGTTATATCTGCTTTTTTTGTGTTAATGTATTTTAAAGATGGTAATAAATTTGATAAGAAGATTTTTATTAAATCAGTGATTGTAATACTTCTGACAAGTTTAATAATCTCTTTGCCATGGCATATTTATATGTATATGACTCACGGTAACTCATTTACAGATTATCTTTTTGGGTTTCATATTTTCCAAAGAGCAATTGAAGGAGTGGATGATAATACAAAACCGAGCGGTGTTTTTTATTACATTAAATTTTTATTAACAATATTTCCTTATTCGGTTTTGATATTTTATTTTTTATTTGTCGATTTAAAACAGTTGAAAAAAATTCACTTTAGCCGAATATTATTGTGGGTTTGGTTTTTGCTTGTGCTTGTTGTAGTTTCATTATTCAAAACAAAACTTGAATCTTACTCTTTACTTTTTCTTCCCGCTTTCAGTTTACTGCTTAGTTATTTTATAGTCAATCACGAACCGTCTCAAAAAGAGAAACCTGTTTTAATCCTTCTCGTATTGATAAATCTCGTTTGGTTTTTTATGGATGAGTTCAGAAATAAATTTGTAAATGAAATCAGATATCTTTTTGAGAATAATCCTGCGACACTGATTATTTATTTTGTCATTTTTGTGGCGGTGTTGGTAGCATTGTATTTTATAATTAATAAACTTTATCGTAATAGAGATGTCAGAAATGATTTGAAATATTTACTCGTTATTATTTTTGTTGTTAATAATGTTTTTTTGTTAATTAATCCTCCTCTGTTTGAATCATCATTCAAATTATCAGATATTAAGGAACAGATAAATAAATCCGGAGATAAAAATTTTACTTATGTATCGCCTCAATATAAATATAATCCGCAGTTAAGTTATTATTTTGAAGGAGTTGATTTAGGTTGGCAAGGTGATTATAATTGGAAACTAATTGAACTTAAAAATAATATTTCAAATACTAAACAGGAAATTTTAAATACAGGAAATAAATTTATAATCGTTGAAAAAGATAATATTAACAGAGGTCAGTATATTGAATCTGAAAAATTCATTCCCGGAAATTATAAACTTGTTATAAAAAATCACGGATATGAACTTTGGGAATTATTATACTAATCGTCTTCAGGATTTTTTGAATCTATTGGAGACTGAATCAACCTTGCCGATGCACCGAATGTTAGATAACTCCATATCCAGGTTACAAGTATTGAAATTTTATTTTTAAATCCAACCTGATACCATAGATGAACAAAAAGCCATGCAAGCCAGCCGATAAAACCTTTCATTTTTAAAGGGTCTTTTTCGGCAATAGCATCTTTTCTTCCTATTGTCGCCATGATACCTTTATCAGTATATTTGAAAGGAGAGTTTTTAATTCCTTTGATTGAATTGATTATACATTTTGCAGCATACCTTCCCTGCTGCATCGCGACAGGAGATATTCCGGGCAAAGGTTTTCCGTTTTCTTCAAAGTGTGCCATATCACCAATCACAAAAATATCGGGATAATTTTCAGGTGTGCAATATTCGTTAACTATAACTCTGTTTTGCCTGTCAAGAGGAACTCCGAGAGTTTTAGTAATTGGCACCGGTTCCACACCGGCAGCCCAAATTATCAAATCAGTATGCAAAACACCTTGGGGTATGTAAACTTTGTTTTCTTCAATGTTTTCTACTTTTGTGTTTAGAATTACATTCACTCCCCTTTCTTCAAGACTTTTTCTTGTGTATTCGGAAAGTTTTTCATCAAACGCCGCAAGTAATCTCGGACCCGCTTCTATCAAAGTAACTTTACAGTTAGCGGTATCAATATTTCTGAACTCATTTCTGAAAATATGTCTTGAGAGTTCGGCAATAGACCCGGCAAGTTCCACACCTGTTGGTCCGCCGCCTATGATAACGTAATTCAAAAGTTCTCTTGATTTATCAGGATTCTTTTCTGCTTCTTCAAAAGATGTAAGAATTTTTTTTCTGATTTTCAGAGCATCTGATAAATCTTTTAAACCCAATGTATATTTTTCCCAATCATTTTTTCCGAAATATCCTGTTTTACTTCCCATAGCAAGAATCAGATAATCATAAGGAACAGTTTTCTCTTCACAGATGACAAGTTTTTTTTCTTTATCAACGGAGATAACATTATCCATAAACACAGTTACATTTCTTTTTTTACGGGTGAGGTTTCTTGCAGGAATAGCAATATCAGCCGGGCTTAAAGTGGCAGTAGCGACCTGATAAAGCAATGGAGCGAATAAGTGATGGTTAGTTCTGTCTATTAGAGTGATACGGAGGGATTTATTCCGTGAAAGTTTTTTTACTGCTTGTAATCCGCCAAATCCCGCACCGACAACAACAACTTTTTTTGGGGCTTTCATAAGTTCGTTAGTGTTAAATATCTTTTTATTTATACGAAAATCGCCATAAAAAGTTAAACAATAAACTTAGAAATTAAATGTTTAAATATCAATAATATGAATTTATTATTTTTAAATTCGTGTTTATATTGAACATTATCATTACATCAATGAAAGAATTATTATTAAAATACACCAGATATAACCACTGGGCAAATGAAAGAATTTGTCTGCTCTTAACAAGTTTACCGGCTGAAATTCTTGATAAAGAAATCAAAAGCAGTTTTACATCTATCAGAAAAACTCTCTATCATCTTTGGGATGCTGAACTAATTTGGATTGAAAGAATTAACGGTTTCTCTTTTGATAAATGGCCAAGTGAATCTTTTGATGGAGACATCGTGGAAGCAACTCAGTTAATCCTTACAAACTCAAACAGATTTTCAGATTTGGTTTCAAATAATGATGAAGAGTATCTTAACAAAAGAATTTCATATCAAAATATGAAAGGTGATGAATTTAATAACCCTGTTTGGGAACTGATAATGCACTGTATGAATCACTCAACTTTTCACAGGGGACAAATTGTTACAATGCTGAGAGAGGCAGATGTGAAAGATATTCCGGGTACTGATTTAATTCTTTATTATAGAAGTTTATAAAATTTTTTAATGAGCGAACAAACTTTCAAAGGTATTCCTGCTTCTCCCGGTATCTCAATGAGTATTGCTTATGTTTATTCACGTAGCAAGACAGTAGTTGATATATCAGAGCTTAGCAAAAAAGATATCGAAAATGAATTGCTTGATTTTGAAAAAGCAATTCAACTCTCATTAAAAGAATTAAAAAAAATCCATTCAATCTCCACTGAAAGAATAGGTGAAGAAAAATCAAAAATATTTGATGTTCAGATTGAAATTTTAAATGATAAACTTTTTTTAAATCAGGTTAAAGAAAGAATAATAAAAGAAAACAGAACAGCGGGATATATTTTTGATAATGAAATTGGCAAAATAGAAAAAGTCCTCATGAACGGGGATGATTATTTGCGTGAAAGAATTTCGGATTTCAATGATGTAAAAAACAGAGTTATAAGAAATATGAAACGGGAAAAACTCGTTTCAAAAGTTGAAGAAAATTCTATAATCGTCGCTCATGAACTTACTCCCGCTGATACGATTTTATTTTCAAGAAGAAAAGTTCAGGGTTATATCACTGATCTCGGAGGTGTAACTTCACACGCTGCAATTATAGCGAGAGCATTGAGAGTTCCAGCGGTTGTCGGAACGAAAAATTTTTCTCAAAATGTTTTGACAGGTGATTTTATTATAATTGATGGCTTTAACGGCATAGTAATTTTAAATCCTACTGCGGATACAATTGAAACGTACGGAAAAAAACTTCTCGAAGTAAAAGAATACGAGCAGAAACTTTTTAAAGTTATTGATCTGCCAAGTGAAACCAAAGACGGAAAAAAAATTGAACTATCGGTAAATATTGAATTTGATGAAGAGATTGATTTTGTTACTAAATACGGGCATTGTGATATAGGGCTTTACAGGACTGAACACCTTTTCCTTGAAGCAGGAGATTTCCCGTCTGAAGCCTACCAGATAAAAGAATATACTCATATATCAGAAGTAACTTATCCAAAATGTGTAACCATCAGAACTTATGATATCGGAGGTGATAAACTTCTTCCTTCTTCACAGAAAGAAGATAACCCATATCTTGGATGGAGAGGAATAAGAATTTGTCTCGATAGAGAAGAAATTTTTAAAGAGCAACTTTCTGCTATTTTAAAAGCATCTTCAAAAAAAAATATAAAGATTCTTTTCCCTATGATTTATTCTATTGATGAAGTGAGAAAAGCAAAAGAAATTCTTGAAGAAGTAAAAATATCTCTTACTAAAAAGGGAAAGTTGTATGATCCGCATATAAAGGTTGGTATTATGATTGAAGTTCCTTCGGCAGTATTTCTCGCTGATGAACTTGCGAAGGAAGTTGATTTTTTCAGTATCGGTACGAATGATTTGATTCAGTATATTCTCGCTGTTGACAGAGGAAACGAAAGAATCTCCGACAGGTATCAGGAGTTTCATCCTGCCGTTATCCGTGCAGTTTATAATGTAATTCAGTCGGCACATAAAAATAAAATTCCGGTTTCAGTTTGCGGTGAGATGGCTTCGTATAAACTCGCAAGTTTAGTGCTTATAGGCTTTGGAGCAGATGAGCTTAGCGTAGCACCTTCTGAGTTTACTGAAATAAAAAATATTATACGTTCAATAAATTTTAAAGAGTTGAAAAAATTTACTCTCACACTTTTAGACCTTTCAACCGAAAAAGAAATTAAAAAAGAAGTAAATAATTTTTATGAAAATTTAATAAAAAATTAATGACAGAACTTGAAATAAAAACTCTTGATAAAGGGAATATGTTTGATGTGTTAAGTAATTTTTCTTCACAATGTGAAGATGCTCTTAAAATTGCAGAGGCAGTTGATTTGTCAGGATATGATTTTACAGGGATTGATAATATAGTTTTAAACGGACTTGGTGGCTCGGCTATCGGCGGAGATTTAGTTCGCGGTTATTTACAATATTCACTTCCTGTTCCTATGTTTATAAACAGAAATTATTCTATGCCCGGTTTTGCATCTGATAAAACTTTGTCAATAATATCAAGTTATTCAGGAGATACAGAAGAAACAAATGCAGCGTTTATAGATTCATTAAATAAAAACTGTAAAATAATTTGCATCACAAGCGGAGGAAAAGTCGAATCACTTGCAAAAGAAAATAACCTGCCGGTATTTAAATTACCAAAAGGTTTTCAGCCGAGATGTGCGGTTGGGTATTCCTTTTTTATAGTTTTGAAAATAATTCAGAAATTGAAACTTGCAGAGATTAACGAAAAAGAAATTTCTGAAACGATCCGAATTATTAATGATTTATCAACAGTGTATTCATCGCAAAACGAAATGAACACTGCATTGAAAATTGCCGAATCATTAAAAGGAAAATTACCTGTGATTTACTCGGGCATTGATGTTATGGATGTTGTGAACTACAGATGGCGTGGACAAATCTGTGAAAACGCTGAAACACTCGCGTTCGGAAATATATATCCTGAAATGAATCATAATGAACTTGTAGGTTGGAGAATAAATAAAGATGTTATGAAAAATATTGTGGTGATTTATTTAAGAGACAAAGATGATAATGAAAGAATAAAATTAAGAATGGATATCACAAAAGAAATTTACAAAAGGTATTCGGAAAAAATTCTTGAAATCTCCGGAAATTCAGAATATAAACTTGCCAGAATTTTTGAGATGATATATCTCGGCGACTGGATAAGTTTTTATCTCGCAATATTAAATAACGTTGACCCCTCAGAAATAGAACCAATCCATTACTTAAAGAAAAAATTGAGTGAGATGTGAAAACGGGGTGGATATTATCACTGATATTATAATTATTATCAAATAAATATTTAATTATTTAATATTATGAAAATTCAATCAAGTCTTTATAATGATTGGCTAAATTACATTAAACAAAAAATTAAAACCGCTCAGTTAACCGCATCTGTTACGCTTAATAAGCAATTAATGTATCTTTATTGGGATTTAGCAAAAGAAATTGTTCAAAAACAAAAAAACTCTAATTGGGGAGATGGCATTTTAGAACAATTATCTATAGATTTGAGATTAAGTTTTCCTAAAATAAAAGGTTTTTCTAAAAGAAATTTATATGCGATTCGCCAATGGTTTTTGTTTTATAGCTCAGAATTTGAATTTGTGCCACAGCCTGTGGCACAAATTCCATGGGGACATAATCGATTAATTATATCAAAAATTAAAAATGTAAATGAAGCTATTTTTTATTCTTTTGAAACAGTTAAAAATGGTTGGAACAGAGATCAATTGGAAAATCAGATAAATCATAAGTATTATTTTTCCAAAGGAAAATCAATTACAAACTTCGTTGATACACTCCCATCAATACAATCAGAATTAGCAATTGAGACCCTAAAAAATCCATACAATTTTGATTTTCTAGGGTTAGAAGATGATGCATTGGAAAAGGAAATTGAAAATGCTTTAATGAATCGTTTAACTGATTTTCTATTAGAATTGGGTAAGGGATTTTCTTTTGTAGGACGACAATATTCATTAATTATTAATAAAAATGAATACATAATTGATTTATTATTCTATCATTTACATCTTAGATGTTTTATTGTTATAGAATTAAAATCAGGTAAATTTAAACCAGAATATGCCGGAAAATTAAATTTTTATTTATCAGCCGTAGATAGTCAATTAAAACATCCTCAAGATAATCCAAGCATTGGATTAATACTTTGCAAATTTAAAGATAAAATTGAAGTTGAATATGCTTTAAGAGATTTAAAAAAAACCAATCGGTATTAGTGAATATAAACTCATTCATTCATTACCTAAAAATTTTAAAAGTCAATTACCAACCGTTGAACAAATTGAAAATCAATTAAGCCGAAAAAAAAAGAATAAATAATTTTTTAAAAATATTTTATTAAAGTAAACCTATCCCGACTTGTCGTGATTCGTGGTTTATATTTTTTTATTTAGACAGATGTAAATTAATTCCGTTATCATTTGTGTAATTCGTTAAATTCGTGTTAATTCGTGGTGAAACCTGTCCTGAGTTGTCGTGATTCGTGGTAAGGTTTGTTTGAATAAGTTTTCCTACATAAAGTGCTAAAAATTATGCACTTGAACAGATGGACAATTTTGATTAATTTAAGGACAAATGTCTAAGTATGGAAAATAAAAACAAATCCTTAAACACTAACTTATATTCTGAAATTGATAAGGACGTTAACACACTTATAAAAGAATCCGCGATAAGTCCTTACAGAACTATTCCCAAAAAAATCGGGTTCAGAGAAATTTTCCGCAACAGAACAGAACTCAGACATATAATCCGCAGCGGTATTCCATATTCATTTTTTAATTCTCTAAAAAACATTGCACCATTCACAGAGACTGAATGGGCTGATTTTCTTGAACTTTCCACAAAGTCGCTTCAAAGACTAAAAAAAGATGAACGAAAATTCAAACCTATTTACTCCGAAAAAATTATGGAGATTGCAGAAGTTGTAAATATCGGAATTGATTTTTTTGGAAACTTCGAAAAGTTCAAACTATGGCTCGAAACTCCAAACTTCGCATTAGGCAATATCAAACCACTCGAACTTCTGAAAGACAGTTACGGAATTGAAATGCTCAAAACAGAACTCACAAACTCCGAACACGGAATTTTTATCTGATGGAAGTATTCAGACTTGTCCGTCAAAAATATTCTTATGAACTATCTGGTGCCGGATCAGCAATGAACGGAGCGAGATGGAACTCCAAAGGAGTCGAAATGATTTACACTTCTATTAACAGATCACTCGCAATGGCAGAAGTTCTTGTTCACTTTACAGCAGCAACTTTGCCTGATGATTTTGTGATTATGACGATTAACATTCCGGATGAAATTGATAAACAAGTTTTTAACACCGTTAATCTTCCTGATAACTGGAACCGGTTTCCTTTAAATCCTGAAACACAATTGATAGGAGATAAATTTATTTCAGAGAATAAATATTGCCTTCTCAAAGTCCCGTCCGTAGTCGTCAAAGGCGAATTTAATATTCTCATAAATCCAAAACACAAAGATTTTAAAAAAATCCAAATCACAAACACCGAAAAATTCCAATTCGACAACAGACTTTTCTAACAACCAACATTACCGATAAAACTTTAAAACTATTTATATTTTTAAAAAAGTTTTTTAAGTCTATACTAATTAATTAAAGCCAAACAATTTAAAACAAATTTATTTC
>DOWN01000275.1 GCA_003519545.1 Bacteroidota bacterium | reverse complement strand
ATTTTATTGGGACAATTTAGTAAAAAAATATAATGAGCTATTGGATGATTGAATTTGTAATAGTTAAAAATATAAATAGTAAATCAGGTTTTAAATCCAGTTATGAATTTAATAACGGTTATTTGTTGCAATGTGAAAAAATTGACAATTACATAGAAAAAGAAGATAAAAAACTAATAATAATTGGAGATTGTATAAATTTCAATGACTTTTCAATTGAACAAATTGGGATCAATGAAATACTTAACAGTTTTAAAGGTAATTTTTATGCTTTTTTGAGTGATGGACAAAATTTATTCATTACAAGTAGTGCTTTTGGGCTTTTACCAATCTACTACTTAAATGATTTTGCTGTTTTATCTTCCTCAGTTAAATTGATTAAAAATGAAGTCAATGGAAAAATGACTGAGAATAAAAAATGGCTTATCAATCAACTGTTATTTAATTATCAATTAGGAACGGATACCATTTTTCAGGAAATTGAATTATTTCCAACAATGTCCTATCTATTTATCTCTAATAATGAAATTAACTTTAATAAATATTATCGCATACGAGATGAGTTTTTAAGTCAACCTATATCATGGAAAAAAGCACTACCAGATTTAAGTGAAAAATTTATTAGATTAGTTGCTCAGTATATCCCTGATAAGAAGGCGGTTATATCTTTCACAGGTGGATTTGATGGCAGAACTCTGGTGTCTATTGCAACACATTTTAGGAAAGATTTTACATCTTTTTCTTACGGAAAGATAACCAATGATGATGTTTATATTCCAAAAGCTAATGCTGAGGATTTGGGAATCCCATATTTTTGGTTAAATCTAAATGAAGATTATTCTAAGCTTGAATATTTTAATTCTGCTTTTAAATTCATTCAAAAAACAGATGGTTCTAATGGGTTTCTTTATGCTCATGTTGAATACTTAGCAACAAAAGTTAAAGAAAAAGGAAATGTATTGCTGTCTGGTATTTGTGGAAGTGAACTTTTTAGAGCAGCTCATTCGTCAGGCGCTGTTACTTCAAAAGCTTTAATCGATTTATTCAGGTTAGATACATTTGAAAGCTATAGAGATTCAGTAATCAATTTGGAAGTCCTAAGATATTTGAAGAATGAGGATTATAATCCATCAATAAATGAAGTATTAAAAGAAGCATGGGAGTTTAAGCTAGACTTAGAGAAAAAACTTGACAAAAACAAGTCATTATATGTATTTGTTTATGAAGAAATTTTTAGAAAATTCTTTGGCCCTTGGGTGAAATCACAAATGAATACGGTTTGTGTACGAACTCCATATATTGATTTTAGTTTCTTTAAAGAAATTATCAAAACGGAACTCTCTGGAGCTTACTCTGATTTCCTTACTGATAATCCAATTAAACGCTATAAAGGCCAGGTGTTTTATGCTGAAGTTATCAGGAAAACTAATAAAAAGTTATTTTGGACAAAAACAGGAAAGGGCTATTCCCCGGCAATTGTAAATAAGCCGATTCTTAGACCTTTTTTAGCAATTCCTTTTTTAAGTAAAAGACTAAACAGAAGAGTTATTAAAACAGATTTTGATAATCTTGGTATCATTACCGGAATTAAGCAATCAATACCTTTCCTTTTTAATATTTCCCATTTGGATATAGATAGCGAATTATTAAAAGATGATTTAGTTAACTTACATAATACTGATAGAGAATCCTATAGGGATACAATTCTTATGTCTTATAGTATATTGATGTATTATAATTATTTAAATAATGAATAATATTAGAATAATTGCGCTTGTTGATTATAAGAACAAGTTTGGCTCGAAGCACTTTGATAATCCTTATCGCAGTGGTATGGATAAGGATTTATTGTCAAAATTATTTGAAGAACATGGATACAATATTGAATTTGAATACTTTCATAAAGTTGATTTAAGAAACGTTGAAAATTATAGAGGCGTTTATATAATTTATACTTCTTCTGAGGATATTGGTTATCATTATAAGTCTTATATTGAGGATATTGTTTTCGGACTAGAACAAATTGGGGCTATATTAATTCCTGAATATAAGCATTTAAGGGCTAATAATAATAAGGTCTTTATGGAGTTTTTAAGAACATCTTTGTTACAAGAAAGTGATTTTTATTCAAAGCATTTTGGGTCTTTAAAAGATCTACTCTTGGATATAAAAAATATTACCTATCCGGTAGTCTTAAAAACCGCTGAAGGAGCCTCAGGAACAGGTGTTTTCTTGGTAAAAGATGAAAATCAACTTATTAAATTCATAAAAAAAATTAAGGATTATAATTACTTAAAAGAGGACATTAAGGATTTTTTTCGTCCTTATTTGCACAAAGGGTATCAAAGGGAGTCTCGATATCGGAATAAATTTATTATTCAGCCCTTTATACCAAATTTGAAAAATGATTGGAAGGTTTATGTTTTTGGTGAGAAAGTATATGTTTTTAATCGGCCTATCCAAAAGGGACGTGGTATTAAAGCAAGTGGTGGAGGTTATGATAATTATTTTTATGGTAAAGAAGCTAATATTCCGGATGGTCTTATAGATTTTGCACAACACATTTTTGATAAACTACAAGTTCCTCATGCAAGTTTAGATATTGCTTATAATGGACATTCTTTTTACTTGATTGAGTTTCAGACCTTATATTTTGGAACAGCAGGAATTCCTTATTCTAATGGACATTACAAAAAACAAAATAATAAGTGGATATTCCAAGAAGAAAAAAGAAACATTGAGGAAGTTTTTGTGGAATCTTACACTTGGTTTTTAAACGACTATTATGAAAATCCTATTCGTCCGTAGTGGTAACCGTGGATTAGACCCAATATCTCAAAATCAGGGTAATAGCCTTTCTGACAAAGGCCTTGATGTGGTTTTTTATGATATTGTTGGAAAAGGAATAAAAGGTTATTTAAGTAATATTATAAAATTAAGAAGTCTTATAAATAACGAAAGACCTGACCTTTTACACGCCCATTATTCTTTATCCGGAATTGTTACTGCTCTTACGTTTACAAAAACACCAATTGTAATTTCTCTAATGGGTAGTGATGTTAATTCTGTATCCAATAGTCAAAAGTATATAATCAAATTTTTTATTAGATTTTTTTGGAAGGAGGTAATTGTAAAATCCAAAGAAATGAAGAAGAATTTAAATTATGAAAACGCACATATAATTCCCAACGGGGTTGATTTTAAAAACTATGAATCTATTGATAAGGTCAAAGCAATTGAAAAATTAGGTTGGGATAAAAATAAAAAACATATTCTATTCTCTTCTAATCCTGAAAGACCTGAGAAAAATTACCAACTAGCTAAGGAAGCAATTGATGTACTTAATATCGAAAATTTAGAAGTTCGCTTTCTAATGAATTTGAGTCAAACAGAGATGCCACTTTATTATAATGCTGCTGACTGTCTTTTACTTACGTCTTTTTATGAAGGTTCTCCAAATGTAATAAAAGAAGCTATGGCTTGCAATTGTCCAATAGTTTCAACTGATGTTGGCGACGTAAAAGAAATTATTTCTGGTGTAGACGGGTGTTATCTAACTTCTTTCGACGAAAAGGAAGTTGCAGAAAAAGTTAAAAATGCTCTTAAATTTAATCAAAGAACTAATGGTTCTGATGCAATAAAACACCTTGATAGCAGAATAATTGCTGACAAATTGATTGATATTTATAATAAAGCATTGAACAAATGAAGGTTGCAATCATCGATTATGGCATGGGGAATCTCCGCTCAGTTTTGAAGGCTGTTGAAAGAACCGGTGGTATTCCATTAATAACACGAAATCAACTTGAGATTGAAGAATCTGACAAAATTATTCTTCCAGGCGTGGGTCATTTTCGAAAAGGAATGGAGAATTTAAAGGAACTAGGCCTCATCGAAATTCTCAAAAATGAGGTTATGGTAAATAAAAAAGCAATTATGGGTATTTGCCTAGGCATGCAATTAATGATGGAACACAGTGAAGAGGGTGATGTTGAAGGTTTATCATGGTTTAAAGGTGATGTAATTAGGTTCAATGTTTCTGATAAATATAAATATAAAGTACCCCATATGGGATGGAATACCTTGAATTATAAAAAGAAAGTAGTTGAAACTAATCTCAATAATGAGTATTACTTTGTCCATAGTTATCATGTGATTGCTGACAACGAAATAGATATTCTTACTACCACTGTTTATGATTATGAGTTTGTTTCTTCAATCGAAAAGGACAATATTATTGGTTATCAGTTCCATCCAGAGAAAAGCCATCTACCCGGTTTACAATTGATTTCAAACTTTATAAATTCAGTCAATGTTTAGACCAAGAGTTATTCCTGTTTTATTGTTAAAGGGTGAAGGCCTTGTGAAGACTAAGAAATTCAAAGATGAAAGATATATTGGAGACCCGATTAATGCGGTTAAAATTTTTAATGATTTAGAAGCTGATGAACTTGTTTTCTTAGATATAATGGCTTCTAAAGAAAAAAGACTGATTTCATTGGATTTTGTTCGTGAAGTTGGTGAGGAGGCAAAAATGCCATTTGCTGTGGGTGGAGGAATTGAATCAATCGATGATATAAGGTCAATCATTAATGCAGGTGCTGAAAAAGTTATTCTCAATTCTGCAGCATTAAATGATCTGAATTTAGTTAAAGATGCTGCAGATACTTTTGGAAGTTCCACAATTGTAGTTTGTATTGATATTTCAAAAAATTTATTAGGAAAACCTAAAGTAAAAAGTCATTCTGGAGTGAAAATAAAATTCGATGATCCAATTGAGTATGCTCAACAAATTGAAAAAGTAGGAGCCGGTGAAATTATTATACAATCTATTGATTGTGACGGTATAATGGAAGGTTATGAGCTCAATATTCTTAAACAATTAAGTTCAAGTGTCACTATCCCAGTAGTTGCCCTTGGTGGAGCAGGCAATCTTAATCATTTGCATGAGGCAGTAAAAGAATCAATGGTTTCAGCTTTAGCTGCAGGGTCTATGTTCGTTTATCATGGTCAACGAAGGGGTATTCTAGTTAATTATTTAACTCAAGAACAAAAAAACAGTTTAAAATATGAGTGATTTAAAAATTTGCAAATTGGGTCTTTGGAACAAAAGTATTCCTGGGATAAAGTTTGATGACCAAGGGGTATCCAATTTTGCTAAAATGCAACTTTCATTAATGGAACAATACCCACGGGGCGAAATGGGGATGGCAAATTGGGAATCTATTGTTGAAAAAATGAAATTAGACGGCAAAGGAAAACAATATGATTGTATAATTGGAATGAGCGGCGGAACTGATAGTTCATATCTTCTTCATATCGCAAAGCAATATGGATTAAGGGTAATAGCTGTTAATCTTGATAACGGCTGGAGTTCAGATATTGCAGTAAAAAACATCAAAGTTGTTACCTCTGCATTAAATTATGATTTGGAAACTTATGTGATTAATTATGAAGAGGTTATTGGAGTTCTTAAAGCCTATATTTTGGCTTCATTCCCATGGATTGATAGTCCAACCGATATTGCTATTAAATCTACTCTCTATAAAATTGCTGCAAGGGAAGGTGTAAAATATGTGCTCAATGGAAGTGATTTCAGGTCAGAAGGAAAGCAGCCATTAACATGGACTTATTCTGATACGAAACAACTTAAGTTTTTAGTGAGAAAATTTTCTCCTGAAACTAAATTAAGAACCTACCCTCTGCAACCCTTGAGCTCATGGATTTATTATGGTTTTATCAGGAAGATAAAAGTAATTCGCCCACTTTATTTCCTGCCTTATGAGAAGAAAGAAGCAAAGAAGCTTTTAGCTGAAAAGTATGGATGGATAGATTATGGAGGTCATCATCATGAAAATATTTTTACAAAGTTCGCAATTTCATATTGGCTACCAGAAAAATTTGGCATTGATAAAAGAATTATAACACTTTCTGCTCAGGTTTTATCCGGAGAAATTTCACGTGAAGAGGCCATGAATCAGATAAATAACCCTTCATTTAACATTGAGACTATTGAAAATGATATAAATTATGTAATTAAGAAATTGAAGCTTAGTAGAGAAGATTTTGAAAAAGCCTTTAAAGCCGAAAATAAATTCTATTATGATTACCCGTCCTATTATCCTTTATTTAAAAAGTTTGCAGGAATTGGTAAAACCGTTTCCATGAAAATCTTTGGGTTTAAACCAGGTATTTTCGAGGCAATTGATCAAAAGATTTAAAGCAACTAATGATTATAAAAGTAAACGATATAAAAACCGACCTTTGGCTTGATTTGTTTCAAAAGTCGGAATATTCTTCCCCTTTTCAAACCCCTGAATTTTTCAAATTTTTCAAATCATTGAATGACTTTTCAGCAGATGTTTTTGGAGTAGAAGAAAGAGAGGAATTGACCTCTTTGATGGTTGTAACCATACAAAAGGAAAAAGGAATAAAAGGTTTTTTCTCTCGGAGGGGAATTATCTATGGCGGACCGGTATTAAAGAATAAATCAGAGGCATCAATAAATTTTTTGCTAAAGTCTGTTATTAATTATTATTCCTCTAAACTGATCTATCTTGAAGTCCGTAGCTATTTTGATTTCAGTTCTGTGCATGATTCGATTTTAGATTCTGGTTTTGAATTTGTGCCGTGGTTAAATTTTCATTTAGATATTACCACTCCGGAACTAATGCTTAAAAGTATGAGCAGTTCACGGGCAAGACAAATTAAAAAAGTAATAAAATCAGAAGTAAAATGGCAAGAAGCTCAATCTGAAAAAGATGTCAATTCTTTTTATGAAATATTGGAAGATTTATATGTTAATAAGATAAAAAAACCCATATTTCCCAAGCAGTTTTTTCTTGATTTCTACCTGCAAAATGTTGGGAAATATTTATTGATATACTTTGAAGAAAAAGTGATTGGAGGTATAATGTGCCCGATTTTGGAAGGTAAATCCATTTATGAGTTTTACGTTTGTGGTCTTGATACAGAATATAAAGATCAATATCCATCAGTTATGGCTACATGGGCAGCAATGGAGTATGCTTCAATTAATAATATTCCTTTATTCGATTTTATGGGCGCTGGAAGCCCACATGAAGATTATGGAGTGCGTGAGTTCAAATCACGATTTGGTGGGCGACAAGTTGAATATGGGAGGTATATAAAAGTTTTAAATCCCATTCTTTTTCAAATAGGTAAGATAGGGTTAAAAATTATACAAAAAATTCGTTAAATGAAAATTTTAATTGATATCGGACATCCTGGACATGTTCATTTGTTTAAAAATTTTGCTTTAAGAATGATCGAAAATGGAAACAGTGTACTTTTTACCTGTAGAGAAAAAGAGTCAGAAATTTCCTTGTTAAAAGCATTTAGTTTTAATTATAGAAGTTTTGGTAAGCATTATAATAATATATTAGCAAAGTTATTGGGTTTAATTAAGTTTGATCTTCAAATGTTAATTACCGCATTAATATTCAAACCCAATGTTTTCTTGAGCCATGGATCAATTTATGCTTCTCATGCTGCCTTTTTATTAAGGATACCAAATATTGTATTAGAAGATACAGGCAACAAAGAACAAGTGGTACTCTATAAGCCATTTACAAAATACATTTTAACTCCCTCTGTATTCCCAAATTTATACGGGAAAAAGCAAATTAAATACGATGCATATCATGAAATAGCATATTTACACCCAAAGTATTATATTCCTGATGAAAGTATATATGAATTTTTAGATAATAGGGATCGATGTAAATTTGCTATTTTAAGGTTTGTATCATGGAAAGCAACCCATGATATTGGTAAAGGAGGAATTGATTTTTTAGTTGCACAAAAATTAATTGATTTTTTCGAAAAACTTAATTATAGAATTTATATTTCATCAGAAAAGAAATTACCTGAAAAGTTTGAAAAATATAAAATTTCAATTCCTTCCCATTTATTTCATCATGCACTTTATTTTGCAGATATTGTTGTTGGAGATAGTCAAACAATAATTGCTGAAGCTGGGATTCTAGGAACTCCAGCAATACGTTTTAATGATTTAGTTGGAACCTCACATGGTTATCATCACGCTGAGCTTGAAAATAAATATAAACTAATTTATAATATTCATACAAAGAATAATGAAGTCTTGTTCCAAGTTTTAGATGAATTAACAGCCAACCCTGAAAATAAACTCAAATGGCAAGAAAGAAAGCAACTACTTTTTGCGCAAAAAATAGATTTGACAGAGTTTTTATTAGAATTTGTAAATAAAAGAAATTATGGAAAAACTTAAGTTTGCATTAATTGGCTGTGGTAGAATTGGCAGTCGTCATGCAATTCATATCTCTAATTACGGAGTATTAAAGGCTGTTTGTGATATAGATGTCCAAAAAGCAATTGATGTCGGTCAAAAGTGTAATGCTTCAATCTATAATGATATTGATTCATTATTTGAAAATGAACATGATATGGATGTTGTCTCTATTTGCACACCGAATGGATTACATGCAGAACATTCAATTAAAGCGCTTAAAAATGGATTTCATGTACTTTGTGAAAAACCAATGTCTATAAATGTTCATGATTGTGGAAGAATGATCCATGAAGCAGAAAGAGCTAACAAAAGGTTATTCATTGTGAAGCAAAATCGTTTTAACCCTCCAGTACAAGTGGTAAAAGGTTTGATTGACGAAGGGAAATTAGGTAGGATTTATAGTGTTCAATTGAACTGTTTTTGGAACCGGAATAAAAACTATTATAATGAATCAAATTGGAAAGGGACTAAGGATTTAGATGGTGGTACGTTATTTACTCAATTTAGCCACTTTATTGACTTGCTTTATTATATGATTGGTGATATAAAAGAGACTTTTTCTTTTACAGATAATTTCCATCATCAAAACCAAATTGAATTTGAAGATACAGGAGTTGTAGCGATCAAATTCTATAATGGTGTTATTGGAACAATCAATTATACAGTTAATTCATTCCAAAAAAATATGGAAGGGTCTTTAACCATTTTCTCTGAAAAAGGTACCGTAAAAATAGGTGGGCAATATTTAAATGAATTAGAATATGCAAGAATAGAGGACTATGAAATCTCAGAATTGCCTCAAGGAAATCCTCCTAATTTGTATGGCGATTATGTGGGATCAATGTCGAATCATGCTCAAGTTTATGAAAATCTTATGGATGTATTAACTGGTAATGGAATAATTGCAACAAATGGGTATGAAGGATTAAAAACAATTGAAATAATTGATAAAATTTACGCAAATGTCAAAAATGCAAAATGAAATTATTTTATCGCAATCTGGAATTGTTGATGTTAGTTTGGGTCATGATGTAAAAATTGTTGAACCGGTTAATATTTATGGTTGCAAAATCGGAAATAATTGTTTTATTGGACCTTTTGTGGAAATTCAAAGAGATGTGATAATAGGAAATGATTGTAAAATTCAATCTCATTCATTTATATGTGAAATGGTTACAATTGGAAATAGTTGTTTTATTTCTCATGGCGTTATGTTCATCAACGATTTGTTTTCATCTGGAGGACCAGCAGGAGGAGATAAAACGAAATGGAAAAAAACAATAATCGGCAATCATGTTTCAATAGGCACAAATGCAACTATTTTGCCGGTTATGATTGCTGATAATGTAGTAATTGGTGCAGGTTCAGTTGTAACGAAAGACATATCTGCTCCAGGCGTTTATGTCGGGAACCCTGCAAGAAAAATTAGATAGTTTCAGTACATAGATATATAATAGTAATTGCATAATTATTATTTGGTTTTCATTTTAGATTCATTAGACATTTTATCGCAAAAAATTATGATAATACCTTTTTTAGACTTAAAAGCTCAGTACATATCAATAAAACACGAGATTGATAATGCAGTTCTATACGTAATAGAAAATTCAGTCTTTATAAAAAGTCAACAAGTAAAAGACTTTGAGAAGGAGTTCGCAAGACTTCATAATGTTAAACATTGTATAGGTGTTGGTAATGGAACTGATGCAATTACAATTTCGTTAAAAGCACTTGGAATTAAACAAGGTGATGAAGTGATTGTTCCTGCAAATTCTTTTATTGCTACTTCTGAAGCCGTTACTTCAGCAGGAGGAAAGGTGGTGTTTGTCGATAATAATCCTGAAACTTACACGATAGATATAGCAAAAATTGAAGAATCAATAACTTCTAAAACGAAGTTTATAATCCCAGTCCATTTGTATGGGCAACCTGCGAAAATGGATGCTATAATTGAAATTGCTTCTAAGTATGGCTTAAAAATTATAGAAGATAGTGCTCAAGCTCATTTAGCAGAATTTAATGGTTCAAACGGATGGCAAAAGGTTGGTAATTTTGGTGATATGGCGACCTTTAGTTTTTATCCTGGAAAAAATCTTGGTGCTTACGGTGATGCAGGTGCAATTTTAACTAATGATGATGAACTTGCTCGCATTGCTAGGATGTATGCTGATCATGGAAGAATTTCAAAGTATGACCATGAATTTGAGGGATTTAATAGTCGTTTAGATGGAATACAGGCGGCAGTACTAAATGTCAAACTCAAATATATCCAAGATTGGACAGAAAACAGGCGAGAAATTGCCTCAATATTTTTAAATGAAATGAAAAATGAAGCAATTGATTTACCCAAAGTCCCCTCGAATGTTAAACCAGTTTGGCATTTATTCGTTTTAAGGTCAAAAAAGAGAGAATATATTTTAAAACAATTAGAATCAAAAGGCATTCAAACAGGAATACATTACCCAATCGCTTTGCCAAATTTGAAAGCATACTATTATCTTAAAGGAAATGGTAAATTTCCTATAGCAAACCAATATCAAAATCAGATATTTAGTATTCCAATTTTTCCTGAACTTTCAGAAAATCAAGTTAATTATATTATCGATACAATAAATGGACTTCACCCTTGAAAACTACAAAAATTTATTAGAAAGCTTGCAAAACGAAGGCTTTTTTTCTAAACCTTTTCAGAATACATTACTGAAAATCCCACCCCACTTGACGAGGACTCACCTCTCCCCACTTTTATAGAAAGTTGCAATAGGGTTAAATTTATTTTGATGTGCTATGGAAAAAAAAGACCTTTGCACAATGCAAACAAAAGAGATCAATTCCGGGAGCTTGCTAAAACAGTTATACACTCTTTTAGTACCCGAAGCGATTTTAGAAGACTTCGAGATAACCGAAATATCAGAGGATGAAGAATCAATAACGATACATTTAGTAGAGACATCGGGTTTTAAAACAGATTTAAGTATTGCCTTGGTACAAAATGGCTTTATGAATGCCAAAGAAATACAAGGTTTTCCATTACATGGCAAGTCATGTTTTTATAGATTAGTCAGGCGCAAATGGAAGGAAAAAGGAAGTGCGAAAGATTATTACAACAGTTACAACTACACGGTAGAAGGCAGTAAAACCACCAAAGAATTTGGTGCTTTTTTAAAAGAACTTGGTTGGTAAACATCCCTTTGATCTAAAGGTAATAAGTACAGTCTTGGGACTAAATTACAGCAAATTCTACCGGTGGTACAAGGACATATTTAGCGAATACAAAACCGAGCGAGAGCAACAAAAGCTACACGAGCACGACATTGGTGAAAAACCGGCTAGCGACAAGAAAACGTTCCGAATCAGGGTTCCAATACTAAAACCAGAACACATGGGTTACCACATGACTATTGATGAAAAACACATAAATGGAGTGTTTTATACGGTATTAACCAATGGAAGTACCGGGAAAGTAGCACTGATGATAGCATCGATGAACCCAAAAGAAATAGGAAAATGTTTATTAAAATTTGGAGACAAATTACAATACGTCAGCACCTTGAGTAGAGATTTGTCACCGGTTTATCATTCAATAGCCGATCAGTATTTTCCACAAGCTACGCAAGTCGCCGATAAATTTCATGTAATTGCACATGCCATAGATAGTGTTAAAGATTAAAGAATACGATTGAAACAGGAAGAACTTAAAAATCAACGCTTAGAGCAAACTCTACACAAACTCAATTACCAACAATTCATTGAAAACAAGAAAGAAGATTCTCAACAGAATAATCCTAAAATACCAAAAACCTTTTACCCGAAAAGGCTGAAAAACGGTGAAACAAAAGCTGAATTGCTCACCCGAAGCAAATACCTACTCTACAAAATGCCACAAAGTTGGAACCCTTATCAAGCCTACAGAGCCGAATTATTATTTGAACAATTCCCTCAATTAGAACAGGCGTACAAGCAAATTAATATCTTTAGAAAATGGTATGAACCTAACAATATTTTGAACGAAACTTGGAGTTTCCTAACTTCTGAAACTGCCCTGCTTGATTTGTTAGATAAAACTGAAAACTCTTCTATTACTGAAATCCAGAATTTTAGAAATACCGTGCAAAATCACGAACAATTTATTGTCATCTACCATCTTAAATACATCACTAATGCTATGGCTGAATCGGTGAATGCTAAAATTAAACTTGCCACCAGAAGTAATAAAGGTACCAGAGATATGGACTTCTTCCACTTTAGATTAAACCAGTCTAGACTTTAGACTCTCGACTCTATACTTCCTATCACGCCACTTTTATTAACTGACCTTTCGCAGG
>DOWN01000120.1:9011-13678 GCA_003519545.1 Bacteroidota bacterium | reverse complement strand
CTGTTGTACTTGCCGGAGCAATAGTAACTCCAAATCTCTTTAATTTTAATTTAAACAACAACAAAAAGGTGATAATAGTTGGTGCAGGACTTGCGGGACTTTCGGCAGGCAAATTATTAAAAGAAAAAGGAATGGATGTAACGATACTTGAAGCAAGGAACAGAATTGGAGGAAGAGTTTTTTCTTTTGATATTGACGGATTGATAATTGAACTCGGTGCGGAATGGGTGGGAGCATCTCATGAACGAATTATAGAACTTTGCAAAGAATATAATCTTGAACTGCACGATAACAGATTTTCATCTCATAAATTAATTGACGGTGATTACAGAAAACCCGGAGAGTGGGATTTCACTCCCGAATGGAAAATTAAATATGAAAAAATTCTGGAAGATTATAAAAATTATACCGATGCGGACAAAATGAAACTTGATAAAATGGACTGGTGGCGATTTTTAGTTAATAATGATATTCCTGAACAAGATTTGATTATCAGGGAATATCTTGACAGCACTGATTTTGGCGAGTCTATAAGATTTGTGTCGGCTTATATGGCACTTGCTGAGTATGCAGAGTCGAGTGAATTCAACGAGATGGATTTTAAAATTAAAGGTGGTAATTCAAGATTAATCAATGCTATGGCAGATTCTGTGGGTAGGGATAAAATTTTATTAAACCATAAAGTAAGTTCTATAGATTATTCGGGAGCAAAAGTAAAATTGATAACATCAAAAGGTGAAATGTTTGAAAGTGATAAAATAATTTTCACTACACCTACTTATGCTATGAGTAAAATTAATTGGTTGCCCGGATTACCTGAAGATAAAATTGAAGCGATAAACGCACTTCAATATTGCAGGATAAATAAAAATGCAACATTATTTAATCAGAAAATTTTTGCTGATAATTTTGACTTGGTCACAGATACTTACAGTCATTATTTTTATCATGCAACAAAATTTCAATCTCAGGATAAAGGAGTTCTGATCGGATACTCAGTAGGAGATAAAGCAGATGTGATTGGAACGGCAAGAGAGGAATACAGACTTGATCAGGTGAATGATGATCTTACGCAGATATTTGGAGATTTAGGAAATGTCAGAGGTAAAAATATTAATTATTACTGGGGAGAAGATGAATTTACTAAAGGAGCTTATGCTATGTATGGAAAAGATCAGTGGTTTAAATTTCAACCAATTTTAAAACGAAATCTGAATGATAAAGTTTATTTCGCGGGAGAACATATTGCTGAGTGGCAAGGATTTATGGAGGGGGCTATAAATACAGGCGAAGAAGCAGCTCAAGAAATAATTTGATATAAGTTTTATCACTGATTTTTTTGAGATAACTTTTTATTTTAATATATGAAATATATAATCACACTTCTTTTTTTGATATTAAATACAGGGATTTCTTTATCACAGGGATGGAATAATCAGACCTCGAATGTAAGTAATAATTTATTTGGAGTTCATTTTATAAATGCTAATACAGGTATGGCAGTTGGTGAACAAGGCAGAGTTTTAAAAACAACAAACGGTGGAGCATTCTGGCAAGCGGTAAATTTCAGTGATACTTATTTTCTCAAAGCAGTTTATATGGTTGATGCATTTGTTGCATTCGCAGTTGGTTCGGTGGGAACAGTAATAAAGACAACAAATGGAGGGACTACCTGGAATTCCGTAATTGCTTCAGGTACAGGTCAATTTAACTGTATTTCATTTTTAAATTCATCGGTCGGATGGATAGGAGGATTTACCGGAAATGTGTTAAGAACTACGAATGGCGGATTAAACTGGAACAGCCAACCTGAAGTAAATTTTACCATCAATGGAATAAAATTCAATGATCTTGATTTTGGATTGGCATGCGGTGACGGTGGAAAAATTTATAAAACTATAAACGGCGGATTTAACTGGTCAACAAGAAATAGTAATACAAACGGAAATTTATTTGCTTTGGATGTATGGAATGCAGATACAGCAGTAATAGTAGGAGCAGGTGGAACAGTTTTATTATCAATTTTCGGAGGAGATGTATGGGAAGCAAGTCCGACGGGATTATCAGTTTCCGATCAACTGAACAGTGTCTCATTCTGTGGAAATTCTTCAAATATTTGCGCAGTTGGCAAAAATGGTAGAGTAATAAGGACCACTAATTTTGGCCAAAATTGGATAATTCAAGCAACTTCTACATCAGACGAACTCTTTGGCGTTGATTTTACAAATTCATTTACCGGATATTCAGTCGGTGCAACCGGCAGAATAATCAAAACAGTTACCGGTGGAGGTGTAAATATACAACAAATCGGAGCTGAAATTCCTGCTAATTATTCACTCGAACAGAATTACCCTAACCCATTTAATCCTAATACAGTTATACAATTTAATTTACCAAACAACTCTATAGTTAATTTAGATGTATTTGATATTTCAGGTAAATTAGTTAAGAAACTTATTTCGCAACAGATGAGTTTAGGTAAGTATAGTGTTGAATTTAACGGTGAAGGTTTAAATTCCGGTTTGTATTTTTACAAATTAACTACTGAATCGTATTCAGACACTAAAAAAATGATTTTAATTAAATAAATCTGTAAAATTTTGGCATATTTATTGCATTAATATAAATGGCTAAAAATATAATTATGAAAAGTATATTTACATTACTAATATCAATATTTTTAATAAATCAGGCTTTTTCTCAGTCAGGATGGCAATTAAGACCAAGCGGAACGAATGTAATTTTATTCGGTGTTTCGGTTTCAAAAGTTGATCCAAACTATGCAAATGCTGTTGGAGAAGCGGGAAAAATTCTCGGTTCTTTTGACGGTGGAAAATCATGGTACACACAGAATAATAATTTGAATTACTGGCTAAATGATGTTCATACAGTAGATCAGTTCACTGCAGTGGCGGTTGGATTTCAAGCCGGAGATGAGATTGGAAAAATTTTAAGAACTACAAACGGAGGTGTGAACTGGTATCCACAATGGAGTAATTTTTTACATACATTATGCGGAGTTTCTTTTCCAAATCCTTATGTCGGTATAACAGTAGGTTGGTTCGGAACAATTTTAAGAACAACGGATGGTGGTGAAAAATGGTGGAGACAAAATGTTAATACAGGTTATAATTTATATGATGTTGAATTCGTAAATGAGCAAACCGGTTTTATAGTTGGTGCATTGGGTACGATGTTGAAAACTACAAACGCAGGTGAGAACTGGTTTAACCTTGATCCGCCGGATACAAATTCAATTAACGGAATTTCATTCTGTGATCCTCTTCACGGTGCTGCAGTTGGTGTGCAAGGTTATATAATCACAACTGAAGATGGTGGTGAAACATGGGTGAGAAGACAAAGTTGGACTTTAAATGATTTGCAAGGCGTATTCGTTTCTAATCCTTATACAATCACTGCTGTTGGAAACGGTTCAACTGTTTTACGCTCAAATAATGGCGGATACAGTTTCACTTGGCAGGAAAATCCTGTTCAGAATATAACATATTACGGAGTTCATTTTTATAATGCTTATTTCGGATTGGCAGTAGGTGGTAATGGAAAAATTATCAGGACAGTCTCCGGAGGTGGCGACAGTTCACAGGTAATCGGTATAAATAATATTTCAAATGAGATTCCGAATTCAATTAATCTTTATCAGAATTATCCGAATCCGTTTAATCCTGTAACAACAATTTCTTTTGATATTCCTCAAAGATCTTTTGTAAGTTTAAAAGTATTTGATATGCTTGGAAGAGAAGTTGCTTTATTAGTTAATCAGGATTTGAACGCGGGCAAATGGGATTATGACTGGGAAGCGAAAGGTGTTTCATCGGGAATTTATCTTTATCAGTTAAATGTGAATGGAAGTGTTCAAACGAAAAGAATGATACTCACGAAATAAAATTATAAAAAATTTTGAATTAAAATATAAAGGGGCAATCGCCCCTTTTTTATTTTATACAAATAAATTTTTTACGCTTTAGGGTGTGATTTCTGATAAACTTTTTTAAGTTTTTCAGTTGAGATATGAGTATAAACCTGAGTGGTTGATAGAGAACTATGACCAAGTAATTCTTGTATGGCTCTGATATCAGCACCATTTTCAAGCAGATGGGTAGCGAATGTATGGCGAAGAATGTGAGGAGATTTTTTTTTAAGGTCACTGATTTTTGTAATATTTTTTTTAACCAGTCTGTAAATATACATCGGATAAAGTTTTTTTCCGTTTTTATTTAAAAACAATAAATCCGATCCTGAAGTATTTATAATATCGCGTATTACAAGATAATCTTTAATCGCATTTTTACATTCATTTCCGAAGGGTATAACCCTTTCTTTATTCCCCTTCCCAGTTACTTTCAATGTGTTATTACCGAAATTTATATTACTGAATTTAAGATTCATTAACTCGGCAGACCTCATACCTGTAGAATAAAAAGATTCGAGAATTGCTTTTTCAAGCAGACTTGTTTCAGTAATTTTTTTAGGATCAAAAAGTTTTTCAGTTTCTTTTTGTCTTAGATATTGAACAAGCTTTTTAGGTTTTTTAGGAAATGTTAAAAATGAAGCGTAATTTTTTGGAACAATTTTTGAGATATATAAAAATTTAAAGAAAGATTTTAATGCGGATATTTTTCTTGAAACGGAAACGGATGAATATTTGC
>DOWN01000120.1:2542-8933 GCA_003519545.1 Bacteroidota bacterium | reverse complement strand
AACGGAAACGGATGAATATTTGAATTCCTTAGTTTTTTCTATGTTAAACATTCTGCTTTCAGGGTCGGAAACTTCAGCGAGGAAGGATTTTAAAACATTTAAATCAACATCTTCAAAACCAAATCCGGAGGTAACGAGAAATTTTTCAAACTGAGTTAAATCGTTCTCATAAGAAATGAGAGTATTGGAAGAATATTTTTTATTATTCTTCAGATGTGATAGATACTGATTTATATATTTAGAATAAACTTCTTTCAAAGTTTAAATTGCATCAGAGAGAGTGGAGAAATTAAATTCTTCCACTTTGATATCCGGAACAATAATTTTCATAGACTCAGTTTCAGCACCGATTACTTTTTCTTCTCTTGACATATCGGTTAAATTCTTTAACACGTTTGCCGGAGATTCATTGAAACGGAAATTTTTAACAGGATATTTTATTTCACCGTTTTCAATATAGAATATTCCGTCTCTTGAAAGTCCTGTAAGCAATATTTTTTGCGGATCAACTGATCTGATATACCAAAGTCTCACAACAAAAACACCTTTATCAGTGCTTTTGATTAAATCTTCAAGAGATTTATCAGAGCCGGACATAATTATATTTGGAGGATATGGAGTGAAAGGTGAATTTGTTTTTTCAGCCCAATATCTGTTTGTATATAAATTTTTTAAAACACCATTTTCAAACCAGACAGTTTTCAAATTAGGAAGACCTTCACCGTTAAACGGTGTAGTAGGTGCGATTGGATTTTGCGGATCGGAATGTATATTAACTTTTTCACTTACAATTTTTTCACCGATTTTATTTCCTTTGTCCTTATCAGAAAAGAAACTTCTTCCTTCATCGGCAGAACGTTTGTTCATATAAGAGAACAAATTCCCTACCATATCGCAAGTAGCCATTTTTTCAAGAATGGTTGTATATTTTCCGGGTTTAAGTTCGACAGGTTTTTGAGAAAGAACTGCTCTGTCCATACAGGTTTTAGTCAGTTCTTCAATTTTTAATCTGTTTAAATCCGCAAAATTTCTGTGAACTTTACTTGAGCCGGTTCCGTCTTTAGTTCTCGATGTGAATGAAAAATCAAGTTCAGTAAAAGGATGATATGCAAATAGTCCGTTTGAATTAGCAACGGAAGTAAATCTGTCTTCAGTTTCAAAATATCCTGCGGAGATTAAATCTCTCTCCCTTGATTTAGATAATACATAAGATACTGTATTTGCCCTGTCAGAAGGAGTTGCTTTAGCGGTTGAATCAAAATACTGATTGACTTCAGGATAATTTTGGTCTTTCTCCGGAAGCGGCATAAACTCTTTATTCTCAGGGCTTAGCCGTGCTATCTCTTCAGACTGTTCAACTGCTTTTTTTATATCTGCATCATTAATAGATGTTAAATTTATATATCCCGTTTTTTTACCGAAGTTAGAACTGATACCAATAGAAATAGAATCAGCCGAACCACAAGTGGTGACGTTATTTACCGCAAATCTGATATTTTCTTTTAATCCGCCTGAGATATTAACGGAAACTGAATCTGCTTTTGAATAAGAAAAAATCTTATCCGCTAATTTTTTTGTTTCTTCTTTAGTTAATTTCATATCAGATTTGATCTTTAGTGTTTAAAATATTTATGTTTCTGAATCTTGTCGGAGAAGAGCCGTGGCTTACCGGAGCAACCTGACCGGGTTCACCTTTTCCGCAGAAGAAAGAACCGCCGAGTTCATATTCACTTTCATCACATATTTTATCACAAGCATTCCACAAATCAACAGTGTTTCCCTGATAGGCAACATCTTTTAACATCCCCTGAATTTTTCCGTTTTTAATTTCCCAGAATTCCTGACCAGTGAACTGAAAATTATATCTTTGCATATCAATACTCCAACTGCTGTCACCGATGATATAAATACCGTCTTCAGTCTGTGAAATCAAATCAGAGAGAGATAATTTTTCTTTTCCCGGTCTTAAAGAAAGATTTGGCATTCTTTGTATCGGGAATGTAGCCCAACTGTCACCGTAAGCACAAGCAAAAGATTCATTCTGTCCGACAAGCGGTGCGAGTTCTCTTGTTGTCTGGTAATTCACAAATTTTCCGTTTTTGATTATATCCCACTCAGTTGTTTTTACACCGTCATCATCATAACCTCTTGAAGATAGTCCGTTTAACTGATTTTTATCCGCATAAAGATTTACAATTTCAGATCCGTATTTAAGATTGTTGAGTTTATCGGTAGTCATAAAACTTGTACCCGCATAGTTTGCTTCATATCCCAAAGCCCTGTCGAGTTCTGTCGGATGTCCGCAAGTTTCGTGAATCGTTAACCAAAGATTTGAAGGATGTAAAATAATATCACGTTTTCCCGGAGTAACACTTGGGGCTTTTAATTTCATTTTTGTATGTTCAACTGCTTCTTCAACATCTTTTAAATAAGGATAATCAAGAAGATATTCATAACCCATTCCAATCGGCTGAGTAAAAGTTTCGCGTGAATCAAATTCTCCTGATTCTTTATCAATAACAGTTACATCTGTTCTTGCCCAAAGCCTGTATAAATCCTGTTCAATAAAAGAACCGACAGAAGATGCAAAAATTTTATATTCATTCACAAACCACATAAATGAATTTACAAAATTTGCACCTGCAGTTTTTGCAAGTTTATTTGCGTTTAACTGAAAATCAATTTTTTCATTTATACTTAAATCAAATGGATTAACTCTGACAGGAGTTTTCCATTTATCAACATAAGAAGGCACATCTGCAAGTCTTACGGGACTAACCTGTAAGATTGAATTTGCTTTTGCGATATCACATGCTTTAAGAGTAATTTTTTTAACTTCATCTTCATTCAAGACTGAGTTTGCAGCAAATCCCCATGTTCCGTTCACCAATACTCTCACGCCAAATCCGAAATCATCTCCGTCTGATATATACTGAACCTGTTCTTCCCTTGTGCCTATTCTTTGATTTCTGTTTTTACAGATTCTAATATCTGAATAAGAAGCACCGTTAAGTTTAGCAGTTTCAATAGCAATGTCACAAAGTTTTTTGTATTGATCTATACTCAGAGAAGTTTCCGAATAATTGGGATTAATATCACCGTTAATCAGATAACGGTTAGATTTGCTCCCTGCTTCAAGCAGTGCAGGAGTGATTGCAACTCCGCAGCATGTATAAAAAGAATTTTTTAAAAAATCTCTTCTTCGCATATTAAACATTTATGTTTTCTTCTTTTTGTTTTACTTCTAAAGTTTCAACGGGATACTTTGTTTTACAGTTAGTACATTCAAGGAAATCTCCGTCTTTCTTAGTATGTTTTTTTACCAGATATTTCTGGTCACAGTTTTTACAAGGGATTAAGACCGGTTCATAATTTGTAATAAAATCACAAGCCGGATAGTTAGTACATCCATAAAATGTTCGTTTTGCTTTTCCACCTTTACGTGCAAGAATTTCTCCAACACCGCATTTAGGACAAGTGATGCCGAGTGTAATTGGTTTGATACCGTTACATTTTGGATAATTTGAACAGCCATAAAACTTTCCGAATTTACCGACTTTCACAACCATATTAGCACCACATAAATCACAAACCACACCTTGAGCAAGTTCAAGATTTTCTGCCTGTTCTTCCGGCAACGGCATAGAGGCTTTACATTTAGGATACTTTTCGCAGGCAAGGAACTGTCCGTTTCTTCCCCATTTCTTTAGCATAAAAGCACCTGTATCTTTACCGCACTCAGGACATTGTATATCAGTTTTTTCTATTAAACTTTTTTTGATTTCAGTACTTGCCTTATCAGCAATTCCTAAATCTTTACTGAAAGGAATATAAAAATCATCCAGCACCTGTTTAAAAGTTGATTCACCGTTTGCTATCGTATCGAGTTCTTCTTCCATTCTTGAAGTGAATCCGTAATCTATTACATCTTCAAAATATTTTCCGAGAATTTTATTTACTGTCATTCCGAGATTAGTAGCATAAAGTTTTCTCTCGTTCAAATCAACATATTTTCTGTCAATTACGGTTGAAACGATTAACGCAAATGTACTCGGGCGACCGATTCCAAGTGTATCAAGTTGTTTAATCAAACTCGATTCCGTATATCTCGGAGGTGGATTTGTAAAGTGCTGAGTTTTGTTAATACTTATCGAACTTAAATTATCATCCACATTCAAATTTGGTGGGATGATTGAATAATCCTCTTCATCCTTTTCGACTTCTTCCACATTATCTTCATATACTTTTAAGAATCCTGAAAATTTAACAACACTTCCTGTCGCTTTAAAAAGATAATCATTTTTATTTCCTTTCGGAGAAACTGCTTTTATGATAATTGTTTTCTGATCATAAACTGCCTGAGACATCTGTGAAGCAACAAATCTCTGCCATATTAAAGTATATAATTTAAGTAAATCCTTATCGAGTTTTTTCAGAGATTCAGGAGTTCTGTTTATATCAGTAGGTCTCACTGCTTCGTGAGCATCTTGCTGATTTTTACCTTTCTTACCTGTTGATTTATAATCGGTTGTATATTCCTCGCCATAATTTTCTTTAATAAAAGTCTTTGCTGACTTGATGGCATCATCACTGACTCTCGTCGAATCAGTTCTCATATAAGTAATCAAACCAACAGTTTCACCTTTTGCAATTTCCACACCTTCGTATAATTTCTGTGCAAGCATCATAGTTCTTTTCGGAGCGAATCCAAGTCTTGTGGATGCTGACTGTTGCATTACAGATGTTGTGAAAGGAGCCGGAGCATTCCGTCTGACTTCTTTTTCCTGAATATCAGTAATTCTGAATTTGTTTCCTTTGAGTTCTTCAATTATTTTATGAGCGGAATCAATATCGGGAATTTTCGGATCGTCACCGTTAAACTTCAGATTATCTTCATTTATTTTATAAAGTTTAGCATTGAAGGGCTTTGATCCGCCTGATGGTTTACTGAACAGACCTGTTATAGACCAATATTCTTTAGGAACAAATTTTTTAATTTCTTCTTCACGTTCGCAAATTATTTTCAGAGCAACTGATTGAACACGTCCTGCAGAAAGTCCGTAATAAAAAGATTTCCAAAGGAATGGGCTTACTTTATATCCGAGAATTCTATCCATCACTCTTCGTGCCATCTGAGACTCCACAAGATTTTCATTTATATCAAGCGGATTTTCCATCGCTCGCTGAACTCCGGTTTTAGTAATCTCTTCAAAAAGTACGCGTTTAATATTTTTATTTATTCCTTTGATTTCATCTGCAATATCTGCGGCAATTGCTTCCCCTTCACGATCCGGGTCAGTCGCTATGTAAATATTGCTGACTGAAGAAGACAATTCTTTCAGTTTATCAACAACTTTTTCTTTTCCTTCTATTATTTCATAAACCGGTGTATAACCGTTTTCCAGATCAACACTAATTTTACTTTTCGGTAAATTTTTTATGTGACCGACAGTTGCTTCAACAATAAAATCTTTTCCGAGATATTTGTTTATCGTTTTTGCTTTTGAAGGAGACTCAACTATTACTAAAGATTTTCCCATTTTTAATTTTTTGCGGGTTGATTTAATGAATTGTTTCGTTATTTTGATTTATCATACGTGAAAGTATATCTTCATCATCTTTTAATCCCAATATAAGACTGCTTATATAATACTTAATATCCGGTACATCCGCTTTAACGTATCCGGAAATAAATATTTTTTCAATAATGGATTCTACATCATATTCATCAATTACACCAAGTTCCATCATTTGAATTATGTAGCCCATAGCCCCGGGAGTCAAAATATTTTTTTCAGCGGAATGAAAAAATCTTTTTGATAAAGTTTTTGTTTTATCCGCATTAAAAATATTTTCGTTTTCGGTAAATTTAAGATTTAACCAGGCAAACGCAGTATTAATCTCCGCATTTGTATAACCCCTTTTTGATAAAGGTTCTATATCAATTTCATTTATAGTTTTAGAATCATTAATCTGACTCAGCAAATACTCTATAATCTCAATTATTTTTTCCTGCATTAGTTAGATTTTTTTTAAAAAAAAGTTTTCTTTTAATCGCATCGTTTTTTTTTGTTCCGCCGTTTTATCTTTATATCCGCATAAATGCAATAACCCGTGAATTATTACTCTTGTCAGTTCATTCAAGTATTCAGTTTTGAATACTTTAGAATTTTTTTTAACCGTTTCGGTTGAAATAATCACATCACTCACAAGTCCTTCATCATCATTATACTCAAAAGTGATAATATCAGTTGCGAAGTCATGTCTAAGATATTTTTTATTATACTCCGTTATTAATTCATCAGTACAAAATAAAAAATTCAGTTCGGTAATATTAAAATCTTCAAAATCAGATAAAAGTTCAATTATTTTATTTATCCTCTGTTTTAAA
>DOWN01000120.1:0-2378 GCA_003519545.1 Bacteroidota bacterium | reverse complement strand
CTAAATTTCGGGTTTCGTTACTGAATTTTTTCTGACGGGCATTAATCGGGAATTTCTTCCGAAACCGATAAAGCAACAGCCGAAAGTAATTTTTCAGAATTGAGTTCTGAAAAATCTTTTGACAATACATCTTTATCCACATTAGAATACAACGAACAGTCACCTCTTTTAGAAACAATCAGACCTGAAATTTTATCGCTTGTTTCAGAAATGAAAATTATTTCTTCAAGCATTTGACTGATTATAATTCTTTTGCAATTTTGTAATTGCAGATGACAATTATTGGTATAAACAGATACTAAATAATTTTCCTCATCACCTTTAACATCATCGGGAAACATTTCAAGATGAATTTTATAATGAGTGACTTCATTTCTAATATCAAGAATTATGGAATTATCCGTAATTCTGAAAGAAGTATCAAAAAGTTTTTCAATACCTGAAATTATATCCTTATTTTTATCATTAATTATGCTCAATACTCAATACTTTAAATTAAAAAAACCCCGGCTTAATGAAAAACCGGGGTTTGAAAAAATGTTAAAACTTATAGTGCTCTAACATTTGACGCCTTCATTCCCTTACCATCTTCGATAAGCTCATATTCGACATCTATGCCATCTTCTAAAGTCTTAAAAGATTTATCAGTTGCGATTGCAGAAAAATGGACAAAAATGTCTTTTCCGTCATCATCAACGATAAATCCAAAGCCTTTCTTAGCATCGAACCATTTGACTTTACCTTTCGGCATTGTCTCCTCCGTTAATTTATTACCGGCAATTCGGATATATTCAACACAGACTAAAAAACTTAACTTTATATCCGGATCGCACAGTGTAAGACTGTGTTAATGTAAAAATAGACATATAATATCATATATTCAATTATATAACATAAATCCGGAAAGATTTATTTATTTATTAATTTTACGTCTGTGCGGTAGGTTTTAACATAATTTACATAATTTTTCGCACTTTGCAGGACACCTTCTATTTCTTCGGACTTCAGGTCTCTGATTATTTTACCCGGAACACCCGCCACCAATACACCTTCAGGGACTTTGAACTTTTCTTTGATTAATGAACCTGCACCTATAATAACATTATTGCTTACTTCGCAGTCATCGAGAAGTGTAGCGTTCATTCCTATAAGAATATTATTTTGAAGTTTGCAACCGTGAACAACAGCATTATGTCCGATTGTTACATCATCACCTATTATCAAAGGATAATAATCATGAAAAACATGAAGCGTGCAGTTATCCTGTATGTTAGTCCTTTTCCCGATACGGACGTAATTAACATCACCTCTTATAACTGAATTAAACCAGACGCTTGAGTCTTCACCAATTTCAACATCACCGACTATATGAACACCGTCACAAATAAATACCGATCTATCAATTATAGGACTTATACCTTTATATGAATATATCATTTTAATTCGATTGTAATTTCATTTCCGGAATCGTCATTATTTTTTAGTTCAATTTCGATTTCCCCAGTTCTTATTTCTTTATTATCAATGGGAAATAAATTTTCATTTTCTCTCGCCCATTTTGCCGCAACTCCATTCAGAGGTGATGTGACGTTATAATTTTTGAACTGAATCATTTCACCTATCTGATATATAATATCTACCAAAGTTTCTCCCGGAGCCCAAAAGTCACCTATACAAATATCATTCGGAGACGCCATTCTGAAATTAGGATGAAAAATATCTGTCAGCATATAACACTGTGGTTTAACTTTCGGATAATCAATATGAAGATAAATTTCTATTTTATGTTCGTTAATTTTTTCAATGATTTTATTTTCTCGTGTTGAGTCAGGATTGAGTTTTATTCCTGAAATATTCTTGAAAATTACAAAATATCTCTCCGGAATATTTCCGTCACTGTCGTCATAAATTAATTTTATATAAGGATGATTATAAAATTCATTTTTGAGTTTTTCAAAATCGGCTTGTATTCTTCTCTGTCTCGGACTCATTTATTCATTGGGATTTTAATTTTTGTCAAACCTGAAATTTCATTTTCATTCTGAAGATTATTAAGTTTTAATATTTCTTCATACCTGTTTGAATCATTCAGAAAAGCATAAGATATTCCCCTGATAGTTTCGCCTTGCTTGGGTGAATATTCAATAAATGATGAAGTTAAATCTTTCTCAATTATATAATCTTCCAGTTTTTGATTTAATGCATTGTGGTCACTTCTTAAACTTTCATACTCTGCTACTTGTGATGAAATGAGATTTATATCATTTTTCATTTTCGTAATCTGAAAAAGTAAAAAACCGCTTACCGCTAAATTTATTAACACTATTAAAAATAAAAAATAATTTTTATTTTGTTTTTTTGTTTCTGATGTATTCTTT
>DOWN01000169.1 GCA_003519545.1 Bacteroidota bacterium | reverse complement strand
GGATTAAAAGGATTCGGATAGTTCTGATATAATTTATAATCAACGGGTATTAAAATATTTTCAACATCACTCGCAACATTATTCATATTGAAATTGATTCCGACTAAATGTTGATTGTCAAATAAATTAACTGTTATACTGTCATTTTTAAACCCGATTTTATCAAAATAAATCCTATAATTTCCTGCGGGAATATCTATAAGACTATATTCTCCACCGGAACCTGAATATGAAAATTTTAAATGACTGTTACCTTTCTTTGCAATTATTCTCACATTTTCTATAGGGTTGGATAATAAATTTGTATAAACAATTCCCGATATTGATGATGCCCCGACTGAATTTTCATCCCTGAAAACCATTACATTTACATCTGTCATATTCGCTACCGGAAATATTCTCTCTGCCACCGACCAAAACAAAGTGGAAGGATAATAAGTCGGAATAAAATCATTTTTAATTTTTGAATTTGGATATGCTACTATTCTGCAAGTATCAATTCTCAGATTATTTAGAATATAAGAGCCATCAAAATTTATACCAGTTGAATCTATAACTGTTGTAACTTTTGAAACATAATCATAATGAAATGCTATTACGTAACCGTCACTTACATTCTGAGAATCATTTGAATATTTTACTTTTCCGGAGATACTATAAATCGGTGCTGAACTGAAAATATTATTTGAATATCTGATAATACCATTCATTCCTATTGTAATAAATCTACGCTTATCAGGTATAGCAAAATTGACAAGATACTCATCGTTTATGTTATTATACCTTTTCCAGGTAAGTCCGGAATTAAATGTAAAATAAATTCTTCCGCCTTTTCCAAGACACACACCAAATACTTCATTTAGGAATTTGATTTTGATTAACGACTTAGGTTGTGTTGTTTGATTATCAATTGTATATATCAACCAGTTATCTCCGCCGTTAGTTGTTTTATAAACTTTATCATTTTCACCGCATAAGAAACCAAGATTTCTGTTAACAAAACTTATCGAGTTTATCATCTCTGAGGAAGCAATAAATTTATTACTCCAGTTTTGTCCTTTGTTTGTTGAAATTCGAAAGTCAGAGCCTGCAGCAAAAATTGTTAACGAATCGAATATCTGAAAATTATAATTACCTGTAATATTAGTATGAATACTCCAGTTAAGCCCTGAGTTTGAAGAGATATAATACTTGCCTGAGGTTGAAGAAATTATTCCATGATGAGTATTTACAAATTCAACTTTTGTTAAATTGACCGGTAAACTTTCATCCACTTTAAAATAATTCCAACTTGAGTCATTTAAATGTTTTCTGAAATAATATCCTGAATCGCTTACAATATGAATTATTTCATTATTAATACTTATGGAATTTAATTTAATTTTTACCGGCAGGTTATGTTTAGACCAGTTTAAACCTCCGTCTATTGTCTTGTAATACAATCCTCTGTCAGAAACTAAATAACCTGTTGTACTATTTACAAAAGCAACATCATAAAGATTTGTATATATCCCTGCTCCGTTTGATATGTCATCGGAGAGTAAATTTATTAAAGTCTCATTTTCAAATGTTGAATTTTGAGAATAGATAACCGCAGGTAATAACAGGAATATTATTAATTTAACAATAGTTGGATTAGCCATAAAATTTTATATTTAGTTAAACTAACTTTAATTCAATTTTACTTCTTTATGCAGACTTTCTTTAAGTTTATTTTTTTTGAAATCTTTTATCGTATGCGAATTATTCCAGTATTGATCAAATACAAAAGTCATATTCTGTGCATACTCTTTACTTCTGATTATTATATCGGCTTCGTTGTGCTTGGGGACTGATTTATCATTAATATTTATAAAAACTGTTTCACCATCAAATACAGTTATATTTGGGACAGGGATTTCACTCAATCTTATTTTCTCTCCGTATTTTTCAAACTTCTCTACAGTTTTAATCAAATCTTCAAGCGTTCCTTCATTCCAGTTATTACCTCTTTTAACTTTGAAATTCAGGCTCGTTTCATAAACTGATTTGATAATTCCTCCGTTTTTAAAGAACGATTTTGCGGTTTCGTCTATTTCGTCAGAGACGTAATGTTCAAGGCGAACCATAAACAAAATTTCTTTTTTTGCGGACTTGAGTAAGTCAATAAATTTTGCCTCTCTGTGTTGATTGTAACCTCTGATTAACTCAACATTGACTACCTTACTCTTTTCTGACTCTTTGGTTTTGTATAAAGGTTTTAATGATGTCAGAGTATCATTTAAATTTCTGATTTCCTTTTCTCTGGATTTAATAACATCCTTTTCAAGTTTATCAAAAATTATATCGGGTTCAATCATTTCATATTTCAGGACGGAGTTAGTTTCAATTTCATTTACGAACCCTTTGTCAACAAATGACTTTAAGATATTATAAACGTCTGTCCTCCTAATTCCCGCATCATCGGCTATTTCCGATGCACTTAACAAATTCCCTTTTAAAACCGCAAGGAACACTCTCGATTCATATTCAGTGAATCCGAGCAATCTTAATTTCAGGATATTATCTTCGGGAATTACAGACATAATATTGTATTAGTTAATATCTAATACAATTTTATAAATTTTATTTTAAATGTCAATAATAAAATTAAATCCCGATTGTTTATATTTCTTTCATTTGAATTAATTAATTATTTATGAATTTAAATAAATTTAATATATAACTATATTTGAAAAACTATCAAAAATGAATAAAGAACCGAAAAAAAGTACGTCAAAAAGCGAATGGATGGAAGATGCGTCCAAAGCAAAAGAAAACGGAATGAAATTCACTTCTCTTAGCGGGAGAGAACTTGATATATGTTATACTCCTGAAGATACAAAAGAAATGAATTATTATAATGATTTGGGATATCCGGGTGAGTTTCCTTATACCAGAGGGATACACCATAATATGTATAGAGGTAAAATCTGGACTATGAGACAATTCGCAGGTTTCGGAACTCCTGAAGATACCAATCAAAGATTCAAATTTCTTCTTGAACACGGACAGACAGGATTATCAACAGCATTTGATATGCCAACACTAATGGGTTGGGATGCGGATGCACCTTTGGCTGAAGGTGAAGTTGGTATTTGCGGTGTTGCGATTTCATCTTTAGAAGATATGGAAATTTTATTCAGCGGAATTCCACTTGATAAAGTTTCTACTTCAATGACAATCAATTCTCCTGCTTTTGTAATATTCGCATATTACTTAGCGGTTGCAGAAAAACAAGGTGTTCCATTTGATAAGTTACGCGGAACTTTACAAAATGATATTTTAAAAGAATACATTGCACAGAAAGAATTTATTTATCCTCCCAAAGAATCAATGAGAATAATTACTGATATGATTGAATACTGCACAAATGAAGTGCCGCAATTCAATCCGGTAAGTGTTAGCGGTTATCATATCAGAGAGGCAGGTTCTACAGCAGCACAGGAGTTGGCTTTTACACTTGCAGACGGATTTGCATATATTGAAGACTGCATAGCAAGAGGAATGGATGTAGATAAATTTGCTCCGAGAATTTCACACTTCTTTAATTCACATCTTGATTTTTTTGAAGAGATTGCGAAGTTCAGAGCGGCAAGAAGAATTTATGCTAAACGTATGAGATATAAATACGGTGCAAAAAATCCTAAGAGTTGGACATTAAGATTTCATACACAAACAGCAGGATGTTCATTAACAGCACAGCAACCTGAGAATAATATTGTTAGAACTGCAATTGAAGCACTAGCGGCTGTAATAGGCGGTACACAGAGTTTACACACGAACTCTATGGATGAAACACTTGCTTTACCATCTGACAAAGCAGTGAAAATTGCATTAAGAACTCAACAGATTCTTGCTTATGAACACGGAGTAATAAATGTAGCCGATCCTTTAGGCGGAAGTTATTACGTGGAAAAACTTACTGATGATATTGAAGCAGAAGCAAATAAATATTTTGATATGATTGATTCACAAGGTGGAGTTGTAGCATGTATAGAAAACGGATTTTTCCAAAGAGAAATTGCAGATGCTGCGTATAAATATCAGCAGGAACTTGACAGAAAAGAAAAAATTGTTGTCGGTGTAAATGACTTTGTTGAAGAAAATGAAAAAATTGATATTCCGATTTTGACTATTTCAAAAGAAGTAGAAGAGAAACAGGTAAAAAGATTAAAAGAATTAAAAGCATCGAGAAATAATGACGACGTTAAGAAAGCACTTGCAGACCTGAGAAAAGCAGCGGAAGACGGTACAAACTTGATGCCGAGAGCATTGGAGTGTGCAAGAAAATATGTAACTCTCGGGGAGATGTGTAATGAATTAAAAGTTCCATTCGGAGTTTACGAAGAACAAGCAGTATTTTAATTTTGTTTATAATTTCATTTTATTCAATACGGAAATAAAAATAAAAATTTATTTTATTTAATATGTTTTGCGATTTTGAGCCAATGTATATACATTGGCTTTGAACTTTATTATACAAACGGAAACCTTGCCTTCCCTCTTGATGACTCATGGATACATTTAACATTTGCGAAAAATTTTTCAGACGGATTTATTTTCCAATATAATCCCGGTGAATTCACAACAGGTTCAACTTCCCCACTATGGGTAATAATATTAGGAACTTTATTTAAGATTTTTCCTTATCACATTTTTCTTTCCATTTTTTTATCTTTTGTATTTTTTCTTTTATCAGTCATTTATACTTATAAGATTTCTATAGTTTTATTTAAAAATCTCAAATTTGATAACTATGAATTCTTATCTGTTATGTCAGGGATATTATTAATTTTGAATGGTCGATTTAACTGGGCTTCCCTATCGGGTATGGAAACGACTATGTTTGCATTCTTTTGTTTATTATCAGTTTATTCTTATTTAAACAAACCTGATGAAAAAATAAAAATTTCTATATTTCTAGCACTCGCATCACTTTCAAGACCTGAAGGATACCTGCTGAGTTTAATAATTTTATTTTATGATATAATAAAAAACAAAAAGATTAATTCTCAATTAATTATTGGAATAATAATATATCTGATTTTAGTTTTACCTTATCCATTATTTTCCAAAATTTACGGAGGTTCATTTACACCTAATACATTTGAAGGACAGGGTGGATTTCTGAGGTTCATTCCTGATTTTAATTATCTCCGGATAATTGGAATTTATTTTTTCAGGGATAATTTAATAACAGGTTTGCTTTGGATTTTAAGTTTTATATTTTTTGTTTTTAATTTTAAAAATTTCAGATCTCAATTAAACATTTATATTGTAATATTTTTATGGTTATTTTTATTGCCAATATTTTCTTCAGTTCTTATTCCAAACTGGCGACACCATTCAAGATACACAATAC
>DOWN01000119.1 GCA_003519545.1 Bacteroidota bacterium | reverse complement strand
TTGAATATGAACAAAGAACTTTCTGAAATTTTGATTTCCAATTTGTTTAAAAATGCTATAAAAAATAATTATGAAAACGGTTATATCAAAGTTGAAATTAAAAATAATTATTTAAAATTTTCAAATACTTCAAACTCTCCGGCATTAGTTAGAGAAAAAATTTTTAACAGGTTTTATAAATCATCATCAAATTCAGATTCTGTCGGGTTGGGACTATCAATTGTAAAAAAAATATGTGATCTGTATTCTTTAAAAATTGAATATTCATTTGAAAACAATATTCATCACTTCAAAATCCTTAATAATAACTGAATTCAAATTTACTTCAGAATTTATTTTTATTTTTGTATATAAAAAATAATTATGAAAAAATTAACATTATTCTTTTTTCTAATCAGTTATTCAGTTGCGTTTTCTCAGTTGCCTCCTGTAGTAACTTTTTGGCAACAAAATCCTAATAACATTACAGGTTATAACGGCATTCTAGCTGATGTTCAGCAAGTTTTTTATTCCGATAATTTTGTATATGTAAAATGTACGGGAATACCTTCATACACGATTGGTCCTTGGGCAATGAATCCGAATATTCCTGTTAATCAAAACTGGACTTTTAAAATAACGAGATTCCCGACTGCAAATCCAAATCCAACAGTTGCAGGAAATGGTCAACTCGGAGTATTAAAGAATGGTGTTGTGATATTCAATGCGGGTGATGCTATGAGTTATAATAATCAAAATATCTGGTATAGAGTTGCATATTATTTTGAAGGACCGGGATTTGATTCTTCAGGTGGACATCCCGCACCGGGCGGTTCTTATCACTATCATATTAATATGAAAAAACTTTATACAGCAAATCCAAATATACACTCTCCATTACTCGGATATATGTTTGACGGTTTTCCAGTATATGGTGCTTATGGCTATTCTAATACAAATGGAACAGGCGGTATCAGAAGAATAAAATCCGGATACAGAAAGAGAAATATAACTGCAAGAACAACTTTACCTGATGGAACTGTTTTACAACCTGCACAATACGGACCGGCAATAAATGCACAATATCCTCTCGGATGTTTCATTCAGGATTATGAATTGATCCCGGGCGGAAGTGATCTTGACAGGCATAACGGTAGATTTGCTGTGACTCCTGAATATCCTCTCGGAACTTATGCTTATTATATGACACTTGATTCACTTGGAATTCCGGAATATCCATATATTATTGGACCTACATATTACGGAAATGTTGTTGCAGGAAATTCAGGACCCAGTGGCGGGCATGTTGTTATAAGCGAACCTGTAACACAATTTCTTGCTACAAACATTGAAACTAATACTACTCCGGTAAACTTTAATCTACATCAAAATTATCCGAATCCATTCAATCCTGAAACAACAATAAAATTTGAAATCAACTCATCATCGAAAGTAAAACTAATTGTATATGATATTTCTGGTAAAATGATTTCAACACTGATAGATCAAAATTTAAATCCCGGTGAATATACTGCAAAATTTTCCGGAAATAATTTATCAAGCGGAGTTTATTTTTATAAATTAATCGCGGGTGACCAGGAGATAACCAAAAGAATGTTATTGGTTAAGTAGTTTTTTATATATAAAAACTTTTGCCTCCGGATATTATATTATATAAATATATCCGGAGGCAAATTTGTTAAAATTAATTTTTATACTTTGTTGTCTTTCTGTTAACTCATTCGCTCAGAATGTAATTCTGACTTCAACAGAAAAAGTCGCTGAAATTTCTCCTGACTCATATCTCGGATATAATAATGCAAATCTCATCTGTTATGATAAATCCGGAAATTCTTATATTATTTACTCTAATAAAAATTCGGTAAATATTTTGAAGAATAATCTTGATGAATATAATTGGGAAATAATTGATATATACAAAAGTTCGGGAATAGGATTACCGACTATAAATATTTCAAATGATACAATTGTTTGGGCAGTGTGGACTGAAATTAATGCTACCGGAAAAAGTGAAATTTATTTGAAATACTTTTCACTTAATAGCGAAATGCAAAATGATGTTTTCAAAATAAATTCAGATTACAGTTCAATTGCACCTTCGGTATCGGTTGGCAATGAAAAACTTTATTTGACCTGGTGTGAGACTTCTGATAATGATACCTCTGTAATGTTTAATACTTTCGATTATAAATCTAATTCATTTACTTCTCCTGTAAAATTAGATATATATTCAGGCAAAGCGGATTGTCCGGGAATCTCTTCAGTTGGTGATTCAATCTTTATATGCTGGAGGCAATCTCTTGCGGGAGAAAATCAAAAAATTTACACCAGAGTTTCAACTGATGGTGGAAATAACTGGGGTGATATAATTCTTGCATCTCAGATTAATGAATTTGATTTAATAGACCCTGTAATCTCTTATTCAAAAAATTATCCTTCAGGGAGTGGTGTAATTTATCTTTCTTATTTCGGGAACAACAAAATATTTTTACAAAAGTCTTATGATATGGGAAACACCTGGTCAAGTGAAATTGTAGTTTCTAATCAAGGTGCATTTCCGAGAATTGCAAATAATGATTTAGGGTTTGTATTAATTTCGTTTGAATATCTTAAAACTCCTGAAAATCCAAATGTATTCATTGATTCGCTTAAAGATGTTGGGCTGTCGTATTCATTTAATAGCGGTGAACAATTCAGCAAAGATACAATCGCAAGAACTTTTAATAATGAAGGAAATGTTTGTGGTTCTGTTTATAAAATTTCAGAGAATGAGTTTGCCCTTATCTGGTTGAGCAAACTCAAATCTCACAATGAAATAAAGTTAAGAAAAATAAAATTTTAGTTTTATTTTAATACACCTAATTCTTTACCGACTTTTGTGAATGCTGCGATTGCTTTATCAAGATGCTCCTTATCATGAGCAGCGGAAAGTTGAACTCTTATTCTGGCTTTATCCTTTGGCACAACAGGATAGAAAAATCCTATAACATAAATTCCTTCTTCAAGTAATTTTGCTGCCATATCCTGAGATAACTTTGCATCATATAACATTATAGGAACAATCGGATGAACACCCGGCTTTATATCAAACCCTGCATTTGTCATATTCTCTCTGAAATATTTGGTGTTGAATTCAAGTTTATCTCTCAAATCTGTTGTTTCAGATAGCATATCAATTACTGCTATAGAGCCGCCGACAATCGAAGGAGTTAATGAATTGGAAAATAAATATGGTCTGCTTCTTTGTCTCAAAAGTTCAATGATTTCTTTTCTTCCGGAAGTAAATCCGCCCATTGCTCCACCAAGTGCTTTTCCAAGAGTTCCTGTTATTATATCCATTCTACCTAATACATCACAATACTCAATTGCACCTCGTCCTGTTTTTCCTAAGAATCCGGTACAATGACATTCATCTGTCATTGTGAGTGCTTCGTAAGTATCAGCCAAATCACAAATTGATTTTAGATTTGCAATAGTTCCGTCCATTGAAAATGCCCCGTCAGTAACAATTAAAATCTGTTCGGCACCTTTTTGTCTGGCTTCAATCAAACATCTTTCCAAATCAGCCATATCATTATTCTTATATCTGAATCTCATTGCTTTACAAAGTCTGACACCATCAATAATACTTGCATGATTCAGTTCATCTGAGATTATTGCATCCTTTTCAGTTAATAATGGTTCAAAGACACCACCATTTGCATCAAAACAGGCGGCATATAAAATTGTATCATCGGTGTGTAAAAATTTAGAAATTTTTTCTTCAAGTTCTTTGTGTATAGTTTGGGTTCCGCAGATAAATCTTACAGACGACATACCGTAACCGAATTTATCAAGAGTTTTATGTGCTGCCTCAATAACTTTTGGATTGGAAGATAGACCTAAATAATTATTAGCACAGAAATTTAGAACTTTTTTCCCGTTGACAATAATTTCTGCTCCCTGTTGTGATTCAATTATTCTTTCAGTTTTAAATAATCCCGCATCTTTAATTGATTGCAGTTCTTTTTCAAGTTTTGTTTTGAATGTTCCGTACATATATTGAAATTTTTTAATAAGAAGATATACTAATTTAATTATTTAATTTTAAAAAAATAGTATAAATATTGTAACTTACGAATTAATAAGATGAATAAAATAACAATTAACGGTGCAGGGCTTGCAGGTTCATTACTTGCAATTTATCTTGCAAAAAAGGGAATGGCAGTTGAAGTTTATGAAAGAAGACCTGATATGAGGATAAATGATATTGGAGGCGGAAGGTCTATAAATCTTGCTTTATCAGTGAGAGGAATTCAAGCACTTAAAGAAGTAGGTTTATATGATGAAATTAAAAAAATTTGTATTCCTATGTATGGAAGGATGATTCACTCTATTGAAGGAGAAACAACTTTTCTCAGATATGGAAAGGATGACACAGAATATATTAACAGCGTATCAAGAGCGGAACTGAATATGAAACTTATGGATATGGCAGAAAAATTTCCAAATGTAAAATTTTATTTTAACAAAAGATGTACGAGAATAAATTTTGATTCAGGAGAAGTTTTTTATCATAATGAAGAGTTAAGTGAAAATGAATTTATAATACCTGATGTATTGATTGCAACGGATGGAGCGGCTTCTCCGGTGAGAATTGAAATGTTAAAATTACCAAGATTTAATTTTTCACAGGAATATGAAAACTACGGATATAAAGAATTGAACATACCACCGGGTGAAAACGGAACTCATCTTCTTGATAAAAACTGTTTACATATTTGGCCCCGTGGTTCTTATATGCTGATTGCTCTTCCAAATATGGATGGTTCATTTACTTGTACTCTTTTTCTTGCTTATGATGAATCATTAGGAGGAAAAAACAGTTTTCAGTATGTGAATACTCCGGAAAGATTAAAAATATTTTTTGAAGAAAATTTTAAAGATGTGTTGCATATAATGCCTGATTTGGAAAACGATTATTTTAAAAATCCTACAGGTTCATTAATTACAATTAAGTGTTATCCATGGGTTTATAAATCAATTGCACTCTTGGGTGATTCTGCTCATGCAATTGTTCCATTTTTTGGTCAGGGTATGAATGCGGCTTTTGAAGATTGTGTATATTTGAATAGTTATATTGAAAAATATGGTGATGACTGGACTAAAATTTTAGATGAATATCAAAAAGACAGGAAAAGTAATGCTGATGCAATTGCCGATCTTGCTCAGGAAAATTTTGTGGAAATGAGAGACCTTGTCGCAACTGAAAAATTCAGGTTTAAGAAAAAAATTGAAACAGAACTTTATAAAAAATTTCCGTTACGATTTATTCCTAAATATTCTATGGTAACTTTTATGAGGATTCCTTATAAAACTGCACTTCAACGGGGAAAAATTCAGGAAAATATTTTAGATAAACTGAGCGAAAATATTTCTGAACTTGAAAACGTGAACTGGGAGTTAGCGGAAAATCTTATTTTAAAAGAATTAAATGAATTATAATTTTATTCAATTCTATTCTATTCTTTTGAAAATGTAACCGCCTTTTTTTGCTCCCCAAACCTGTTTGTCATTTTCATCATACCCTTTGTCCCAACTTATAATTGAGTTAGATGTAATGATGACATCAGAGGTTGCATATTTTGCACCTCTTAAATCACTCGAACAATCTTTGCTTTCTGTTCCACCGCTGTATTTTCCTTCTGTGTAAGAAAGAAAGACCGCACAACCTGTTCTGTTAATTAATGAGTCAGGTGTTAAACTTCCCAATAGTAATTCATCTTTATAAGCACCTGCAAATCTTAACGGTTCATTCATAACAAAAACTTCACTTTGAAATAAATTATCATCAACTTTTGTAACCTTATAAATTCTTTGTCTGTAGGGTTTGTCCTGTGCTTCGGCTGTTGCCTGTTCAACATAAATCCAAATTGCATCAGTTCTGTCAGCCCAAATTCTTTTCATCTGAAGTCTGATATCAAAAAAATCTGAATCGCTTTTTGATTGTTCCTGAGATGAAAAAGATCCATCCATCCATTTCCCTAATTCTTCTAACTTCTGGTCGAATTGAGCAAAACTTTTTCCTGAAATAAAAAGAAAAATTATTATTATTAGATTAAACCTGATTGTATTT